>CAYZKM010000447.1:0-4518 GCA_964478525.1 uncultured Bifidobacterium sp. | reverse complement strand
GCGCCTCGGTCAGCCGCACGCGGGAGGTGGTGAAGCAGGTCGAGGACCTGATCCGCCCGATGCCGCAGGTCGAGGGCGTGCTGTCGATCGTCGGCTTCTCGCTGCTGGATGGCGGCAACCAGCCGAACTCGGCCTTCGTGGTGGTGCGGCTGAAACCGTTCGCCGACCGCCCGGGCGTGATGAACCGCGCCCAGACGGTGATCGGGCGGGTGTTCGGCGCGGTGCAGCAGATCAAGGCGGCGGTGATCTTCCCGTTCAACCTGCCGCCGATCATCGGGCTGTCGACCTCGGGCGGGTTCGAGTACCAGCTGGAGAACCTGGAAGGGCGCGACTATGCCGACATGGCGAGCGCGATGCAGGGCCTGGTGGCCGCGGCGAACCAGGACCCGCGGCTGACCCGGGTGTTCTCGACCTTCACCGCGTCGAATCCGTCGATCTGGCTGGATATCGACCGCGACAAGGCACAGGCGCTGGGGCTGACGATCTCGGACGTGTTCGCCGCGCTGCAGAGCACGCTGGGCGGTTTCTATGTCAACGATTTCAACCTGTTCGGCCGTACCTGGCAGGTGAACATCCAGGGCGACGCGGCGGATCGTTCGGATGTGCCCGACATCGACCGGATCTATGTGCGCAACCGCCAGGGCAGCATGGTGCCGATCCAGGCGATCGCCGCCACCCGCATCGTGGTCGGGCCGCAGGTGATCAGCCGGTACAACAATTACCGCGCGATCACGGTGAACGGCAGCCCGCGGCCGGGCGTGTCGTCGGGCGATGCGCTGGTGGCGATGGACCAGATCTCGAAGCGGACGCTGCCGCAGGGGTTCGGCTATGAGTGGTCCGGCACCGCGTTCCAGGAGCGGGAGGCGGCCGGGCAGACCGGGGCGATCCTGTCGCTGGCGATCCTGTTCGCCTATCTGTTCCTGGTGGCGCTGTATGAAAGCTGGATGATCCCGATCCCGGTGCTGCTGTCGGTGACGGTGGGCGTGCTGGGGGCGTTCGGGGGGCTGTACTATTTCGGCCTGGCGCTGGACCTGTATGCGCAGATCGGGATGGTGGTGCTGATCGCGCTGGCGGCGAAGAACGGCATCCTGATCGTGGAGTTCGCCAAGGAACAGCGGGAGGCCGGGCTGTCGATCCGCGAGGCGGCGTCGCTGGGCGCGCGCATCCGGATCCGCGCGGTGATGATGACGTCGTTCGCCTTCATCCTGGGCCTGGTGCCGCTGGTCTGGGCCGAGGGCGCGGCGATGCTGAGCCGGCGAGGGGTGGGCACCGCGGTGTTCGCGGGGATGATCGTGGCGAGCACGATCGGCGTGTTCCTGATCCCGATGCTGTACGTGGTGTTCCAGACCGTGCGGGAGAAGACCAAGGCGCGGTTCGGCCGGAAGGGCGCGCATCGCGGGCATTGACGCGACGAGCCTGGGGGCGCGCCAGGCGAGCAGGAGCCTGCCCCGGCGGCCGGTGGGCTAGCCGCGGTTGGTCATCGCAGGTCGGGATCGTGGCCGCCGAGGCGAGGAGGACACGCCCGGATGCCGAGACCAGCACGTCCAGCTCTGCAGACGTTCATGTCTGGATTATGAAAATCATCTACCGAGGACCGCGCCGGCCTGCCCATGGGACCGGGATGCCCTGGGGATCCGGCTGTTGCCTCGGGGCCGGCCTGCGGTGTATTGAAACATAACAGGAACATTCTTCGGCGAGGCCGTCATCTCCCGCTACTCAGTCCGCGCATCGACCGGCCCGTCGTCACAGCCCCCTGATGGCCAGCCCCCTGATGGCCGACCCCGCCATGACCGGATTCGGGCCGGCCACGACGCGCGCCTCCCGGCCGGTGACGGGAAATGTTGGTCCAACCCCATGTCCGGTGAAGATTCCGATCACGACGCGCCGTCCGGCCCGTCGTCACAGCCCCATGATGGCCGGCCCCATCATGGCCGGATTCGGGCCGGCCACGACGCGCGCCTCCCGGCGGGTGACGGGAAATGTTGGTCCAACCCCATGTCCGGTGGGGATTCCGATCACGACACGCGGTCCGGCCCGTCGTCACAGCCCCCTGATGGCCGACCCCGCCATGACTGGATTCGGGCCGGCCACGACGAGCGCCTCCTGGCCGATGACAGGAAATGTTGGTCCAACCCCATGTCCGGTGAGGATTCCGGCTACGACGCGCCGACAGACCCCGTGCGCTTCACCGCCGCCTCGCCGGCCATCTCGCCCCCCACCCTGGCTTTTCAGCGGCTTCCGGGTAATCTCGCGCCGTCGAGACGGAGGAAGCGTGCATGCTGAGCATGGCGGGGAAGGTGGCGATCGTCACCGGTGCGGGATCGGTCGGCCCTGGCTGGGGCAACGGGAAGGCGACGGCGACGCTGCTGGCCCGCCAGGGGGCCTCGGTGTTCCTGGTCGACGTCAAGCAGGACGCGGTCGACGAGACCCGGGCCATCATCGAGGGCGAGGGCGGCACCTGTGCCACCCGCATCTGCAACATGATGGACTCGGCCGCGGTGGCCGAGATGATGCAGGCCTGCATCGACCGGTTCGGCAAGCTCGATATCCTGGTCAACAATGTCGGCGGCTCCGCCCCCGGCGACCCGGTGTCCATGACCGAGGAGGTCTGGGACCTGCAGATCGACTTCAACCTCAAGACCGCCTTCCTGGGCTGCAAGCACGCGATTCCGCTGATGCTGCAGAACGGCAAGGGCGCGATCGTGAACATCGCCTCGGTGGCCGGCCTGCGCAACGACTGGACCTCGGGGCGCAGCCATGTCGGATATTCCGCGTCCAAGGCCGGGGTGATCCAGCTCTCGCGCTCGGTTGGCGGGACCTATGCGAAGAAAGGCATCCGGGTGAACACCGTGGTGCCCGGGCTGATGCACACCCCGCTGGTGGAATTCCGCCTGGCCCGCAGCGTCGGCGGCAACGACGCGCAGAAACTGATCGAGGCCCGCAACGCCGTCGTGCCGATGGGGCACATGGGCGATGCGTGGGACGTTGCCCATGCCGTGCTGTTCCTGGCGTCGGATGAAGCCCGCTTCATCACCGCGACCGAAATCATCGTCGATGGCGGGTCTACCGCCACGATGCCCTGACCCACCTGCATTACGAGGAGTGACCAGACCATGACCGATCGCCGTTTTCCCGAATTGTCGCCCGAGTCGCTGACGGACGAGCAGCGCGCCGTCGTCGATTCCATCCAGTCCGGCCCGCGCGGCGCCGGCCTGCGCGGCCCGTTCAACGCGCTGCTGCGCAGCCCCGCCTTGTGCGACCTGGTGCAGCGGGTTGGCGCCTATGTCCGCTTCGGCAGCTCGATCCCCGCGCCGCTGAACGAACTCGCGATCTGCATGGCCGGGCGCAAATGGGGGGCGCAGTACGAATTCTACGCGCATCGGCGGATCGGCATTGATGCCGGCCTGAACCCCGCGATCCTGGACGCCGTCGCCGAAGGCCGCCGCCCGGACGGCATGAGCACGGACGAGGCCATCGTCTACGAATTCGCCGCCGACCTGCTGGGCACCGGGCAGGTGTCGGACCCTAAATACCAGGCCGCGATCGACCGCTTCGGCGAACGTGGCGTGATGGATCTGGTGGGGGGCATTGGCTACTACAGCCTGGTCTCGATGGTGCTGAACGTCGCGCAGGTGCCGCTGCCGGCGGGCGAGACTCCGCCGCTGAAGCCGCTCTGACGGATTGGATGCGCCGCCGCTGCCTATTGTGGCGGCGGCGTATTTTTGGGCAATGTGACTTTTTACGCCACTGTGTGTGATTGAAAAACAGTCTATTGAAGAATATCGCGTCATAATATCATTGTGCGACGCAACAAATGCCCTTGATATCGGCATGACACCGTGCGACGGTAGCCCCGGGTAGACACAGCTTCCCACGCGAAGCGGCAACCGGCCAATGGCGGCCAGGCGCGCTCTGCCCCCGAACCCATCGTGCGGCCCAACGGCGGTCCGCTTCTTCTGCCCATGCAGTGGGGTGGAGACCGCAAGCCGATGACCAACCCGCCTGTCACCAGACCGACCCGCCGCGCCGTCCTCGGCGGCGCCCTCGCTACCACATCCCTCCTCGCCACCCTCCGCGCGGCCTTCCCCGCCGGCGCAGCCGCCCAGCCCAAAGGGCCGGAAACCCGCCAGGCCCGCCTCGGCTACATCGCCCTGACCGATGCCGCGCCGCTGATCGTCGCCAAGGAAAAAGGCCTGTTCGCCAAATACGGCATGCCCGATGTCGAGGTGCTGAAGCAGGCCTCCTGGGGCGGCACGCGCGACAACCTGGTCCTGGGCGGTGGCGGCGGCGGCATCGATGGCGCCCATATCCTGACGCCGATGCCCTACCTGATCCACAGCGGCAAGGTGGTGCAGAACGGCCAGCCCGTCCCGATGGCGATCCTGGCTCGGCTCAACACCAACGGCCAGGCGATCAGCGTGTCGAAGGCGCTGATGGCGGCCGGCGCCAGGCTCGATTCCAGCCCGCTGAAACCCGTCTTCGCCGCCAAGGCCGGCAACAAGGTCGCCATGACCTTCC
>CAYZKM010000446.1:0-4530 GCA_964478525.1 uncultured Bifidobacterium sp. | reverse complement strand
TGTCCCGTCCCGCCACGCTGATGGACGCCATCGCCGAGCATGGCGGCACGCTGTGCTGGCTGCCGAATTTCGCGTTCGACCACCTGGCGCGCACGGTCGACCCCGCCGGCGGGACCGTCCGCCTGGACAGCATGCGCGCCTTCATCAACTGTTCGGAACCGTGCCAGGCGACGACCTTCCGCCGCTTCACCGACCGCTTCCGCCCCGCCGGGCTGCGGGACAACGCGCTGCATGTCTGCTACGCGATGGCCGAGACCACCTTTGCCGTCACCCAGACCCCGCTTGCGCATCCGCCGGGGATCGCGACCGTCGACCGCATCGCGCTGCATGAACGGGGCGTGGCCGAACCGCCCGCCGATGCCACCCGCGCCATCGATCTGCTGTCCGCCGGCCCGCCGATCGGCGGCACCGGGATCGTCGTGCTCGACGCGGCCGGCGCGCCGGTGGCCGACAATGTGGTCGGCGAGGTCTGCATCCGCTCGACCTGCCTGTTCTCGGGCTATTTCCGCCAGCCCGACCTGACCGCCGAACGCCTGTCGGATGGGCTGTACCGGTCGCGCGACCGCGGGTTCATCCGTGACGGCGTGCTGTATGTGCTGGGGCGGCTGGACGATCTGGTGATCGTCGCCGGCCGCAACTTCCATGCCGCCGAGGTCGAGGCGATCCTGAACGGCGTTGCCGGCCTGAAGCCCGGGCGCAACGTCGTGTTCGGCATCCCGAACGGCGATCGCGGCACCAACGACCTGGTCGCGGTGGCCGAGGTGGAGCAGCCGCAGGACGCCGCGCGCGCCAGCCCCGGCCACCGCGTCCTGCGTGCCGCGGTGCGCCATGCCATGTTCCAGTCGCTGGGCATCTACCCGGCCGAGGTGCGCCTGGTCGAACCCGGCTGGCTGATCAAGACCACCAGCGGCAAGATCGAGCGCGGCCGCAACGCCGCCAAATACACCCGCGAAAAGACCCAGCCCAGTCCTGAAGGAATGCCCGGTTGAGCGTTGTCCAGTTCGCTGCCCTGCAAGCCATCATCGCCGAGGAGTTCGGCATCGCGCCGGATGGCATCGCGCGGGACACCACCGCCGACGACGTCGATGGCTGGGATTCCATCGCCCATGCCGGACTGATCATGCATGTCGAGAAGGCGTTCTCGATCCGGTTCGATAATGACGAGATCTACGGCTTCGCCGATGTCGGCGCGATGTTCGACCGGATCGCCGCCCTGGCGGAAGGCTGAACCGTGCCATCCGCCCAGCCGCGCCGGATCGTTTTCATCGGCAACTGCCAGATGCAGGCGGTGCGGTCGCTGTACCGGCGTTTCGTCAGCCCCTGGGTCCCCTCGGTCACCAGCCATGTCGCGTCCTATGCCAACCTGACGGACCAGGCGCGCGATGCCATCGCACAGGCCGATATCGTCGTGCTGCAGGTGCAGGATTTCGTCGCCAGGATCGGCGCGCTGGACCTGCCGCCCACCGCGCAGCGGCTGATGGCCCCGGTGCTGGCGGGCAATTTCCTGTGGCCGTTCGGCGGGCGTGCCCGGCCCGGCAACAAGCCATCCCCAGGCCTGCCGGAAGGGCCGTTTTCCGCGCAGCTCGGCGATTCCTACCTGAACCGGCTGATCCAGCGGGGCGCCGACCCGGCCGAGGCGGCCGCGGACTATCGCGCCCTGGATGTCGCGGCGAACACCGACCTCGATCGCCTGTTCGAGATCGTCATCGCCAAGCAGGCGCGCCTGGACGGTGAACTCGGCTATGATGCCGCCGGGATCATCAAGGCGCATTTCCGCACGGAACGGCTGTTCCGCACGCTGTTCCATCCCTCGGTGCGGCTGATGAACCATCTCGCCCGCACCCTGTTCGAGCAGATGGGCATCGACCCCGCGATCGCCGGACGGGTCGAGCGGCTGCAGAAGCAGGTCCTGCAGCCCCCGGCCGAATGCCCCGTCCATCCCTCGGTCGCGCGCCATTTCGGCATGACCTGCATCGACGCGACCACCCGCTTCCAGTTCCTGAACGAGGACGCCTGCACGTTCGACGAATGGGTCCGCCGCTATGTGACCCAGTCCTGGAACCAGCCGCTGGCCGCCGGGGTGTCGCTGGCCGAACGAGAGGACGAGACCGAACGGGCGCTGGCCTTGCTGGACGAAGGGCTGCCGCGCTGCCCGGGTTCCGCCGCCGGCTGGCGCGCCCGCGCCCTGGTGCTGGAACGGCTGGGCCGGCGCGACGACGCGATCGAGGCGATCCGCCGCGCCATCGCGGTCGATCCGCTGGTGCCGCATTTCCACCTGGTGCTGGGCCATCTGCTCAGTCGCACCGGCGAGTCCGCGGCCGCGCAGGACGAGTACACGGCTGCCATGGAGCTGGACCCCGCCTCGGCCGAGTCGCAGCGCATGGTGGTGCAGCACCGCGCGCGGCTGGGGGACCTGGCCGGCGCGGCGCAGGCGGGCGAGGCCATGCTGGCCGATCCGGTGGAGCCGCCGACGCCGGCGCTGCTGACGCAACTGTCCGAGATCTGCGCCAGGCTGGGCCGGACCGACGCGGCGCAGCGCCACGCGGCGCGGGCGAAGACGCTGGCCGAACCCGACAATCCCGACGCGCATCTGGCGCTCGCCGGGTTGCTGGACGCCGCCGATCGCCCCGAGGAGGCGGTGGCGGCGCTGCGCGATGCCGAGCGTGTGGCGGGTCCGGACATGCGGCTGAGGATCGCCCGTATCCATGGCACCGCCGGGCGGCGGGAGGAGGCGGTGGCGGTGCTGCTGCGGGTGGTGGCCAGCGATCCCGGACGCGCCGACATCTATGCCCATACCGCGCATCTGCTCGCCAGCCATGACCGCATCGAGGACGCCGAGGCGGCCTGCCGGGCGGCGCTGGTGCTGAAGCGGGTGGATGACGCGACGCAGCTGTTTCATTCGCATCTGCTGCTGCGGCTGGGCCGGCCCGACGATGCGATCCGCGCGGCCGAGGCGGCGATCCGCCTGAACCCGGCCAAGGCGTCGTATCACGGCCATATCGGTCAGGTCTTCGCCAGCCGTGGGCAGCACGATCTGGCCGCGGTCTCGTTCCGCAATGCGATCGGTTTCGATGCCCGGCAGCCGGGCTTCCACCACGGCCTGGCGCTGGCGCTGCAGCGTCAGGGCAAGGCGGCGGATGCGGCGGATGTGGTGCGCCAGGCCCTGGCCGCGTGGCCCGACAACCACATGCTGCTGGCGTTAGAGCATGATCACGCTGAGCGGAATCGTGGCAGCGTGTGAATCATGCGATCAGACAATAGGATAGCGCGCGCTGACCGTTTACGGTCAGCCGGAAAGCGCGCTAGCGGCCAGCTTGTCCCCCGACCGCTCGGCGGCCTGATACCGGCCTTATCCCGCCGGGAACGCCGCCTCCATCCGGCGGCGATAGCGGTAGGTCTCGTCGTCGCTGTCGATACGGATGTCATCCCAGGTGACCGGCTGGCCGGCCTTCACGTCGCGCACCAGCGGCACCCGGTTGGCCAGCCCGATCGGCAACCCGCCCAGCCGCAGGCTGTCGGACGCCGTCATCAGCCTGCCCCACACGCACCCGCCGCCCTCGCCGTCCAGCACCTCGCCCGCCTTCAGGTCGCGCTTGGCGGTGGACACCACATCGCCGCGGAACCCGCTGGCCACGCCGGTCGGCTCGCCGCGCAACGCCGCCGACAGGATCGACACGTTCAGCTCCAGCCCGATCAGGTGGAACGGGCGATACAGCGCCGAGACGCGGCCCGACGGATCGGTAACGACGCCGTATTCCTGGAAGCAGCGCCGGGCATAGTCGTTCGGCGCTTCGAACACGACATAGACGCCCCAGCGCAGATCGTTGGCCACCGCGCGGCCGTCGCGATGCAGCGACGAGATCACCTCCACCTGCCCGTCGTGATGCAGCGCGCCCTGGTTGCCCGGGCGCAGCACATCGGCCAGTTCATGCGTGCCGCAGGGCGGGAAGGCCAGCCCGTCGGGCGGCGGCGTCAGCCCGGTCGCGTTGGCGACGGCGGCCATCTCGATGCCGGATTTCGTGCCGTCGAGGAACGAGTTGAACATCTGCGGATTCATCCCGCCGATGCGCGCCTGCTCCTCGGTCAGGCCATAGAAGCCCCACACCGTGGCCGGCGTCGAGGCATGGTATTCCGGCAGGTATTTCGTGCCCTTGCCGGCGGCGATCACCGGGAAACCGCAGGCGCGCGCCCAGTCCACCATCTCGCAGATCAGCGCCGGCTGGTCGCCATACGCCATCGTATACACCGTCCCCGCCTGCTCGGCTTCCCGCGCCAGCAGCGGCCCGGCCAGCACGTCGGCCTCGCCGTTGACCATGACGATGTGCTTGCCCTCGCGGATCGCGCGGCGGGCATGCGCGACCCCGGCGGGGGCGTGGCCGGTGGCTTCCACCACGACCTCGACGTCAGAGGACGCCATCATCGCCATCGCGTCGTCGGTGAAGCGGGTGGCGGCGATGCGCGCGTCATCCCAGCCCACGGTGCGGAAGGCGGCGCGGGCGCGGGCGGGCGAGAGGTCGGCGATCGCGGCCA
>CAYZKM010000445.1:0-4534 GCA_964478525.1 uncultured Bifidobacterium sp. | reverse complement strand
GCGTCGGACGTTGGCATGTGCGTAGGTACGCACCCGGCGGCTGCATCCACCAGCCGCCGGGCACTTGATAACCACAACGGAGATAGCCGTCATGACCACCCACAATCCCGATGCCACGAATCCGTCCTGGCTTCCACCCATTCCGACGTTCGCAGCGATCGACGCCAAGCTGATGGCGTTGGAGGACCTGGCGGCATCGATCCGGGTAGACCTGATGCATCTTGCGGTCTTTCCGCGCCGACCGGGCGAGCCGGACTGCGATACGGTCGCGGTGCCTTGCTCACGGTGCAGCGGGGTGATCCAGGTCACCTTGAAGCGTGCCACTATCGGCAGGGCGCTATTCTGCGCCGGCTGCCGCAAGACGCGGTAGGGGGCAGCCATGAACGCCAGAACGCGTTGGCCGTTGCCGTCCGTGCCGAATTCGGCGCCGATACCTGGCAGAGAACCCGCCCCTCCGCCGCGCAAGATCGAGTTTGACCCAAAAATGACATGGGACGATCTGTGCGCCATAGCGGAGACCTACGAGGTTGACCCGCGCGCGCTGCTGATCGTCAAAGGTGATATCGACCTGGCACGGAAGCTGACCGAAGCGTGGGACATCCTGAATCGAATGACACCGGATCAGGCCAAGATGTGGCTTGCCGAAGGCGAACGCCTCCGGAAGCATTGACACCTCGGCCAGCGGAATGCGGAAAATGGCGTCCTTCGGGGCGCCATTTTTGCTTTCGGGCAACCAAAAAACCCGGTTTCATCGCGTAGGCCAGCGGGTAGACTGGCTACGGAACTTCGGAAGTTTGTAGATATACACTTGACCCTGGCGGATGGGGTGGGATTCGAACCCACGGTACGCTCACACGTACGGCGGTTTTCAAGACCGCTGCCTTAAACCGCTCGGCCACCCATCCGTAAACCCAGACTAAAGCCTTCCCACCGCCCCCTCAAGCCGCGGCGGCAACCGCCTCCCGCGCCGCCTGCTTCAACAGCACAGCCCCCTTCTCGGCGATCATGATCGTCGGCGCGTTCGTGTTCGTCGACGTCACCGCCGGCATCACCGAGGCATCCATCACCCGCAGCCCCTGCATCCCATGCACACGCAGCTGATCGTCCACCACCGCCATCACATCCGGCCCCATCCGGCACGAACACGTCGCATGGAACACCGTCGTGCCGGTCTGGCGGGCATATGCCAGGAACTCGTCATCCGTCTGCACATCCTTCCCCGGCAGGGTCTCGGCCACCAGGTAGCGCTTCAGCGCCGGGGCGTTGAACCATTCCCGCACCATCCGCATCCCGGCGACGATCGTGCGCCGGTCGCGATCCTCGGCCAGGTAGTTCGGGTTGATCGCCGGCTGCTCCCGCGGGTCCGCCGTCCGCGCCTCGACATACCCGCGGCTTTCCGGGCGCATCTGCCAGATGCCCGATGTCATGCCCGGCTTGGTGTCCAGCTCCCGCTTCGGCCCCGGCGCATAGCTGGCCGACGCGAACAGCGCCTGCACATCGGGCGTGGCCGATTCCGCCAGCACCTTCACCGACGCGGCCAGCAGCGACGCGGCATAGGTCAGCATGCCCCGCCCAGTGGCGAAATACTTCAGGACCTCCCCGGCCAGGCGGATGCCGCGCGACCGCTCGTTCAGCGACGACACGCCCTGCACCTCGGCCTGCACCCGCACCAGGAAATGGTCCTGGAAATTCCGCCCCACGCCGCGCAGCGCGTGCTGCACCGGCACGCCGATGCGTCCCAGGTGATCCGGGTCGCCCACGCCCGACAACTGCAGGAGATGCGGCGATCCGATGGCCCCGGCCGACAGGATCACCTCCCGGCCCGCGCGGGCCTGTTCCACCACCCCGCCGCGGGAGAATTCGACACCCACCGCCCGCGTCCCCTCCAGCAGCACCCGATGCACCAGGGCGTTGGTCACCACCTCCAGGTTCGGGCGCGTCATCGCCGGACGCAGATAGGTCCGCGCGGTCGACGCCCGCCGCCGCCCGCCGCGCGTCTGCTGCACCCAGCCGATATGGTTTCCCAGCCCGTGCGGCAGGTCGTTGACGTCGTCACGGTATTCCCACCCCATCTCGGTGCCCGCCTTGATCGCCGCCTGGCACAGCACCGGCTGGTCGCGGGTGCGGGATGTGAACAGCGGTCCTTCCTTGGAGTGTACCGCATCCGCCGGTCCTTCCCAGTGCTCCGCCTTGCGGAAAAAGGGGAACACATCCTCGGACGACCAGCCGCGATTGCCCATCTGCGACCAGTGATCATAGTCCTCGGGCTGGGACCGGATATAGATCATCCCGTTGATCGAGCTCGATCCGCCCAGCACCCTGCCGCGCGGATAGGGGATTTCCCGCCCGTTCAGCCCGCTGTTCCTGTCGGCCTTGTAGCCCCAGGTCAGCGTCGGATGGTCCAGCAGCTTCATGTACCCGGCCGGGATGTGGATCAGCGGGTTCCAGTCCTTGCCCCCGGCCTCGATCAGGATGACGCGCGTCTTCGCATCCTCGGTCAGCCGGTTTGCCAGCACGCACCCGGCCGAACCGGCCCCCACGATCACATAATCCGCCTGCATATCGGTTGTCCCCCGCTTGCGCGCATCTAACGGACGCGCGCGGCCTGTGCCAAGGTGGCATCGGCGAACCGGAGGACACCACATGCAGCAGATCAACCCGATGCGCGCGGCGCTGGAACGGGGCGACCCCCAGATCGGCACCTGGCTGACCATGGTGCGCAACCCGGCGATCCTGTCGCTGATGAAGGCCGCGGGGCTGGACTTCGCCCGCGTCGACATGGAGCACACGGCGCTGACGATCGAGACCATCGCCGACATGGCGGTGCTGTCGCGCGCCCTGGACTTCCCCATCGCCGTCCGCCCGCCCAAGGCCAACCGCGAATGGATCACCCGCCTGCTGGATGTCGGTGTGTGGAACCTGCACTGCCCGCAGGTCGAGAACGCGGCCCATGCGCGCGAGATCGTCGCCGCCTCCCGCTATGCCCCGATGGGTCTGCGCGGCAATGGCGGGCTCAGCGCGTCGACCGATTTCGACGGCACATTGCCGGCCAATGAACGGCGCGCCCACGCCAACCGGCAGGTCTTCGTGACGGTGATGTTTGAAACCGCCAAGGCGTTCGACGATCTGGAGGAGATCGCCGCCATGCCGGGGATCGACGCGCTGACCATCGGCCCGGCCGACCTCGCACAGGATCTGGGCGTGTTCGGCACGCCCGAGATGGGCAAGGTGCTGGACCAGAAGCGCGACCTGGTCCTGGCCGCCTGCCGCCGGCATGGCAAGGTCTGCGCGATGCTGGTCAACAGCTTCGAGCAGATGACCCAATGGAAGGATGCCGGCGCGCTGCTGCTGGCCTACTCATCCGACGCCGACATCCTGTTCAGCGGCTATGCCGCGGCGATGAAGCGGATCAAGGGGGGCTGATCACCCGCCCCCCATCACCCGACCCCCATCACCCGCGCCCTGGGGCGCCGTCAGGACCGGTTGGCGCCGACGGCCTGGGCGAACTCGGCCTCGGTGATGCCCAGGCTGATGGCCGCGGCATGGATGTCGCGCCAGGTCGTGTCGTCCACCTCGATCCCGTGCTCGCCGCGCCTCGCGGCATAGCGGCGCTCGGGCTCGCCGGGGACCAGCACCTCGTCGAAGCCCGGGGCAGGGCGGGCCGATTTGATATGGGCCTTGGTCGCCTCGATATCGGCGCGGATCCGCGCCGGGTCGCCCAGCTTCGAGATATCGACCACGGTGGCCAGCATCGAGTTCATCACGCCGTTCTTCGCCTGCGCGAAATGCGCCGCCCCCTGGCCGCCGGCGATGGCGGTGGCCATGATCTCGCACATGATCGCCATGCCCGAGCCCTTGTGGGTGCCGAACGCCCGCAGCGCGCCCTGGTGGTCGCGGATGAACTGCGTGGGGTCGTTGGTCGGGTTGCCCGCATCGTCGATCAGGCAGCCATCCGGCACGTCGACGCCCTTGTTGAAGGCCACGCGTGCCTTGCCGGCGGCGATGGTGGTGGTCGCCATGTCCAGCATCACGGATGGGCCGTCCTCGCCCGGCACGGCGGCGCAGAACGGGTTGGTGCCCAGCCGCGGTTCGGCCGCGCCCCAGGTCGCCTGCACGTCGCGATGGTCCGAGACATTGACGAACGCCGTGAACACACAGCCCGCGCGGGTCGCCATCTCGCCATAGGTGCCGATGCGCCCGATATGCGCGGCATTGCGCAGCGCCAGCACGCAGGCCCCCATCTCGCGCGCGCGTTCGATCGCTCGGCGGACCGCGTTGCCGGCCATGCGCTGGCCATAGCCGCGATGGGCGTCGATCACCAGCAGGGCACCGGTGTCGATGACGGTCTCGGCGGTCTGATTCGGGACCAGCAGCTTCTCGTGGAACAGCCGGGTGTAGGTCGGCAGCATGCCGACGCCGTGGCTGTCATGCCCGGCCAGGTTGGCGCGCACCAGGTGGTCGGCGACCTCATGCGCCTCGTCGGGCACACTGCCCATGCGGGTCGCGATCAGGTGGGTGACGGTGTACAGGGCCT
>CAYZKM010000444.1:0-4537 GCA_964478525.1 uncultured Bifidobacterium sp. | reverse complement strand
GGCCTGCTCAACGCGGCCGGCATCAGCGCACCGACGGCCGGGTCTGGTGCCATGACGCTGGGCAGCATTCTCGGCCCGGCCGCGATCGGCTTTGGCCTCGGGAGTTTCGGCGGCTCGTTCATCCAGAACGCGATGGGCAAGACCGGGTATGGCAACACGGTCGGTGCTGGCGTTGGCACCGCGGCTGGCATTGCGCTGATGCCGCTGCTCGGTCCTTTGGCACCAATCCTGGGTGGTCTGCTCGGCGGTGCTGGCGGTGGTCTGATCGGTCCGAATAAGCCGAGCCTGTACAGCAGCACCGGCGTGGGCGTGACCGATTCCGGCACCCTCTCGCTCGGCAAGACCTACTCGCAACTCGCGGATACCGCCGAGGAAGTGAAGTCGCTCTCGAACGAGATCTCGCAACTCAACTCGGTGCTGACCGCGAACAACACGCGCATCGCGAACGGAGCCTCATCGGACGGCACGACCAATCGCCTGATTGATGCCAACACGGGCAAGTGGCTGCAGATCGGCCAGAACACGCCGGACGGCGATGCTGATCCGTCGAAGTATTCCACGCTCGCCGCAGCGTTCTCCGGTCTGCGCTTCGCGGTGTCCGGCGCCGGCGCCGAAGGTCTGAATCCTCTCCTGGCCAGTAAGTCGTTCGGTTCGGCCGACGAGTTCAACACCTTCATCGCCGGGTTCCGCACCCTGGTCGATCAGACCATTCCGCAACTCACCGCGGTGCTGGGTGATGCCGGGGCGACCACGAACGAGTACCAGCAGCAACTCGATGCGCTCAACAAGTCCTATACGGACGCGATCGCCAAGGCCGGCGAATACGGCCAGGAAACCGGCAAGCTGGCCGACGCGCAGGTCAAGGCCGCGCAGGAAGTGACCGATGCGCGCGACCTGCAACTCGAGCAGATCAAGTCGCAGATCGGATATGACTCGGCGCAGAACCGCGGAGGCCAAGCCGCGATTGATGCCGAGCTTAAGCAGTTCGACGTCAAGGCGGCGGACAGCCTGAAGAGCCTCCGGACCCAACTCGCCTCCCTGGGCGCCTCGTCCGAGGACACGGCCGGCCTCGTGGCCCAACTCACGGACAACCTGGCCGGGCAGCGGGACGCGCTTGAGGCCTCCCTGAAGCAACAGCAGGCCCTGAACGACGCGCTCGGTATCACGGGCGGCGCGATCGGGAAGTTCCTGGCGCAGTTCCGTGGCTCGATCGACGCACGCATCGCCACGCTGCAGGGCGATCCGAACCGCGCCGCGTTGATCCAGTTCGACCAGAGCGCACGCGATCAGATGGAACAGTTGCTGCAACAGTTGCAGACCCTGAACGCTTCCTCGGCGCAGATCCAGGACGCGACGGGTCGGCTGGTCGATGTTCAGCGGGACGAACGAGACGCGCTCTTGTCGCAGCAGGCACTGCAAGCCGCGTCCTTCCAGGAGGACACGAAATGGGGCTATGCGGCGCGGCTGCAACGCGCGCAGGGAGATGACTTCGGCGCCACGCTGGCCGAGCGTCAGCGCGCCAACGCCATCACGACCAATCAGATCAGCGCCGCCCTGGCCGCGATCGGTTGGAACCCATCCACCATACAGATCATGAACACAGTCACATCGGCGCTGAGTGCTGAAGTGGCCCAAATGACGAAGGCCCGCGACACGCAGGTCGCGCAGTTCGACGTGCAACTCCTGACGCGCGGTGCGAAGGCAGCGAACGACAACACCGTGTCGACACAACTCGCGATCTTTGACATGCAGGCCAAACTTGATCTGCAGTCGGCGCGCGACCAACTCGTCGCGCTTGGCCTGGCCGCAAGCGATGTCGAGTGGCGCATCCAGTCCCTGGTCATCGCGCAGAACAAGGAGCGCGACGCGATCTCTGCCCTGACCAATGGGATGACCCAGGCGCAGAAGGATCAGGCCGAAGGCATGGTGACGAGCCTGACGACGCAACTCGCGCAATACGTCAGGGGCCTGACCTTTGGTGATGCGTCTCCGCTCTCACCGCGAACGCAGTTCGATCTGGCTCAGGCCGAGTTCGACAAGACAGCGAACAAAGCGAGAGCGGGTGACTTCACCGCGGCGCAGTCGCTGCAGCAGGTCTCCGAAACGCTCCGCCAGGCATCGCGGGCACTGTTCGGATCCGGGTCGGGCTACGTCAACACGGTCGACGCGATCCGCCAAGCGATCCAGGGAGTTGCGGACCAAACCCCGCAGGCCCTGACCGCATCAGCGTTTGCCTCGATCAGCCAGACCAACACGCAGACCATGGTCGCGGCGATCAGTGATCTGAAATCGGCTCTGATCCAGATCCGCGATGAATTGCGCCAGCAAGCGTCTCGGCCACCCGCAGCGAGGGCAGCGTGACAAATCCAACGTCTCCGACATGCTCGACTTCCGCATCGCTTACACGATCGGCCTATCTGCTCGCCGTGCTGGAGCAGGCCCGAGTCATGCGGTGCGCGATGGATGAGGTTCGCGCGTCGCTCCAAAAACTGCGTGACGAGTTGCGCCGTCCGTCATGACCGACATCGTCGTTGCTGACGAGTCCGGCTTCGCGGTTGCCGACCCGTCCGGCTTCATCCTTGGCTTCCCCGGCGCGGCGGCGATCGTCACGACTGGCTATACGTTCGCCACCGTGCCGTTCTACGCGGCCGACATCACCGTGTTCCGCCCCGGCGGCGTCACGGTGCCATTCTCGAAGGCGTGGGGCATGGGTGGGTGGGGCTCGTTCTCACTTTCGGGCGCAGCGTCTGAAACCACCACGACGATCAACGTGTCGGATTTGGGCTACCGGACCGAGAGCCCGGTCACGGCGTATCCCCCGTATCTCGCCGATGCGTTCCAGATCGATGCCAAGGTACCGCTCGATCCAGGGCAGGTCGGAGCGACCTGGGCCTGGGGCACGCTCAAACTGGTCAATGCGGACAATACGTATGACGCTCTGGCGCAGGATTGGAACTCCTCGGGTCGCGCCGTCACGATCTATTGGGGCCTGAAGACCTGGGAGGACAACCGAGGCATCTTCACCGACCCCAACTCTGGCGATCTCGAGATCCTGTTCGCCGGCGTGGCCGGGCCGTGGCGTCAGTCCGAGACGATGTTGGAGATCCCGCTCAGGGACAACACGTACCGGATGGAACGACGCGTGCAAGGCTCTGTCTATGCCGGCACGGGAACCTATGAGGGCGATCCGGAACTGACCGGAACGGCGAAGCCGATGGCGCGGGGCGTCACGCTGAACATCCCCGGCACCCTGATCGACAGGGCCAATCTGATCATCCAGTTCACCGACGCGCGCTGCACGATCGATGCGCTGTACGAGAACGGCGGAACGACGATCACGTTCCAGGCCGACACGACCAACCTCTACTCGGGCACGACGTCGCCGGGTCAGTATCGGACCGACAAGTCAAGAGGGCTGGTGCAACTCGGGTCGAGCCCGGTCGGCGAGATCACCGCGGATGTGACGGGCGAGTTCCCGAGCGCCGGCCTTGTCACCACGGTTGTCGCTCTGGCGCAGGCCATGATGACCGAGCAGTGCGACGTTCCGAGCGGCGCGCTCGACACCGCGTCATTTGCCGCGGCCGACGCAGCCTATCCGTATCAGGCCGGGATTTGGATCGACCCGTCGCAGAACGAAGATGGCGTGTCCGCCGTGATGCGCCTGCTTTCGTCGATCCATGCCAAACTGGCCCCGGCGCGGGACGGCAAGCTGATCTGCCTCGTGCTGCGCGCCATTCCGGTCGGCGCAACACCGGTCGCCTCGTACGACGCGACCAATATCCTGGTGAACGACGACGGCACGGGAGGCGTCGTGCCGGTCGATATGCCGGCCGCCGTCAATCCTCCGCCGTTCCGGGTCCGGGTCGCCTACCGGCACAACCATACGGTCCAGACCTCGACCCTGTCGGGCAGCATCACCGCGGCGCAGCGGCAGTTCGTGGCCCAAGCGGATCGCTTCGCGGCATGGTCTAGCGGCGCGGTCGCTCTGGCCTACGCCAACCAAAATGATCTGGCGCCTTTCGGTGGTTGCCTCACGCAGGAGGCTGACGCGCAAGCCGTCGCCAATGAAGTGGGCGCACTGTTCGAGGCACGGCCTCTGCTGTTCGACGTTCCGGTCGAGGTTTCCGAGGGCCTGCATCGCGAGATCGGCGACGTGATCATGGTAAAATATCCCAACTATGCCCTGTCGTCCGGGAAGCTGTGCCAGGTCACGGGACGCTCGATCGTCTCCACGGATCAAAAGATCGTCCTGCAGGTGATGACGGCATGAAAACGCTTTTCGGGATCAACAACCTGGTCAAGACAGCGGTCATGTCCGGCGCAACGGCTGAAACGGCTTTGCCGGTCGAGAACATCGCGAACGACCACGGCGCTGCCTCGCTCGGGTGGCAAACCCCGGCCGGCGTGACCCTGAGCAATCTGTTCGTCACCTTCGCCACGGCGGGATCTCCGTTCCGCGTCGTCTCGTTCCACAACACCAACTGGACATCGGTCGCGACGATTTCGATTGCGGGGTACTCGAGCACGGGGACGCTGT
>CAYZKM010000443.1:0-4538 GCA_964478525.1 uncultured Bifidobacterium sp. | reverse complement strand
GCGGACAGCCTGCATGTCGGCAGCCTGGTGCAGATCATGATCCTGCGCCTGCTGCAGAAGCACGGGCACAAGCCGGTGGTGCTGATGGGCGGCGGCACGACGCGGATCGGCGATCCGTCGGGGCGCGACGAGTCGCGGCAATTGCTGACCGACGAGATCATCGCCGCCAACATGGCCGGCATCCGCCGCTGCTTCGGCCCGTTCCTGCGCTTCGGCGACGGCGCGTCGGACGCGATCATGGTCAACAACGCGGACTGGCTGGACGCGCTGGGCTATATCCCGCTGCTGCGCGATGTCGGCGTGCATTTCAGCGTCAACCGCATGCTGAGCTTCGATTCCGTGAAGCTGCGGCTGGAACGCGAACATTCGCTGACCTTCCTCGAATTCAACTAGATGATCCTGCAGAGCTACGATGTCCGGGAACTGCACCGCCGGCTTGGCGTGCTGTTGCAGATCGGTGGGTCGGACCAGTGGGGCAACATCGTCTCGGGCATCGAGCTGACGCGGCGGACCGATCAGGCCGCCGTCTTCGGCCTGACGACGCCGCTGATCACCACGGCATCCGGCGCGAAGATGGGCAAGACCGCCCAGGGCGCGGTGTGGCTGACCGCGGATCGCGTCTCGCCTTACGAATACTGGCAGTTCTGGCGCAACACGGAAGACGCCGATGTCGGGCGGTTCATGCGCCTGTTCACCGACCTGCCGCTGGGCGAGGTCGCGCGCCTGGAAAAGCTGGGCGGGGCCGAGATCAATGACGCGAAGAAGGTGCTGGCCACCGCCGCCACCGCGCTGTGCCACGGGCAGGCGGCGGCCGATGCCGCGGCCGAGACCGCGCGCCGGGCGTTCGAGGAAAACGAGGCGGTGGACTCCCTGCCCAGCGTCGCTGTACCGGGCGGGGAACTGGCGGCGGGGATCGCAGCGTTCCGCCTGTTCACCATGGCCGGTCTCGCCGCCTCCAACGGCGAGGCTCGGCGGCTGATCCGCTCGGGCGGGGCGCGGGTGAACGACATGGCCGTTTCGGACGAGGCGCTGGTCATTTCGGCCGCCGATCTGCGCGACGGCGCGATCAAGCTGTCGTCGGGCCGCAAGCAGCACCGGCTGGTGCGGCCCGGCTGAATTGTACGATGCGGTACAGGAACGTTTGATTCATCTCAAGGCATCATGATGGCGTCCGTGCGCACGGTCACGATAACCAATCGTAACCGAGGAAACGGTCATGAAGCTTGGGATGTTGCATCTGTTCGAGAACCCTGTCGGGAAGACCGAACACGAGATCATCAAGGAACAGATGGAGCTGATGTACGAAGCCGAGAGCCTGGGCTTCGATTCGGTCTGGCCCGCTGAACATCATTTCTCGGAATACGGGTACTGCGCCTCGCCGCAGGTGTCGCTGGCCGCCGTCGCGGCGCGCACCAAGCGCATCCGCCTGGGCACCGGCGTCGTTGTGCTGCCGTTCCACAATCCGGTCCGCCTGGCCGAGGATTTCGCCTTCCTGGACCTGATGTCGGACGGGCGCGTCGATTTCGGCATCGGGCGCGGCTATCAGCCGATCGAGTACAAGGGCTTCGGGCTTGGAGACAAGCAGGCGGAATCGCGTGACATCTTCGACGAGGAGATCACGCTGATCCGCAAGTGCTGGACCGAGGATCGCGTGACGTTCAAGGGCAAATACTATCAGGTCGAGGACCTGGAGGTTCGCCCCAAGCCGCTGCAGCAGCCGCATCCGCCGATCTATATGGCGTGCCTGTCGCCGGCGACCTTCGCGCTGGCGGGGAAGTATGGCTTCAACCTGCTGATGTCGGGCGCGTTCGGCCTGTCGCCGGAAGGGGCGAAGCAGGGCATCAAGGATTATCGTGCCGCGCGCGCCGCCGCGGGGCTGGATCCGCAGGGTGGCGAGATCGCGCTGCTGCTGAAAGTCTATGTCGGCGACACGATGGATGGCGCGCGGAAGGATTTCGCCGGGCCGGTGGAATGGTACTACCGCACCGTCGCCAAGTACCTGGCCCCGCCGGCGGGACAGGACGCGGTCAAGAGCTACGAGCTGTATACACAGAGCCGCCATGCGGCGGAGACGCAGAGCTTCGATGAACTGTCGAAAAGCCCGCTGATGGTCTGCGGCGACGTCGATTTCGCGACCGAGAAGCTGGCCGCGGTGATCCGCGAATACGGCTTCACCGAGATGCTGTGCTGGACCCGGATCGGCGGGCTGGAAACCCGCAAGGTGATGCGGTCGATGGAGCTGATGAGCGGGCTGGTGATGCCGCGGCTGCGCGCCTCGCTGCAGCTGGCGGCGTAGTCGCGACGACCGCGCGCTGTCCTGCCCCGCCGGCCGTGGCGCCGGCGGGGTCAGGCGGGGGCGTCAGGGGGTGCGATGTCGCGCCCGAGGATGCCAAGCGCGGACCGCACGCCGAATTCCCCGGGCAAGGACCCCTTGGGGAACAGCCGGGTGACGTGGCCCATCTTGCGGCCCTCCCGCGCCTCGGCCTTGCCGTACAGATGCGGGATCAGGCGTGGCGTGGCCAGGATTTCGGGCCACAGCGCGGTTTCCTCGGGCCCGACCAGGTTCTTCATCGCCGCGTCCGAATGGCGTTCGGCCGGCGGCAGCGGCAGCCCGGCGATGGCGCGGATATGCAGCTCGAACTGGCTGGCGGGGCAGGCGTCGATCGTCCAATGGCCGGAATTATGCGGGCGGGGCGCGATCTCGTTCACCAGCACCGCGCCCGTGGCATCGACGAACATCTCCACCGCCAGCAGGCCGACCAGGTCCAGCGCCTGCGCGATGCGCCGAGCGGTCTGTTGCGCGGCGAGGTCGATGGCGGTGGGGATGCGCGCGGGCGCCAGGGTCAGGTCCAGGATGTGGTTACGGTGGCGGTTTTCCACCGTATCGAAGGCCGACATCGATCCGTCGGCGCCGCGGGCGATCACGACGCTGATTTCCTGGGCGAATCGGATGAAGCCTTCCAGCACCAGCGGCTTCGGTTCCAGCCGTTCGAACGCCGGGGCCAGGTCGTCCGGCGTGCGCAGCATCGCCTGGCCCTTGCCGTCATAGCCCAGCCGGGTGGTCTTCAGCACCGCCGGCAGACCCAGCCGGGTGGCGGCCTCGCGCAATTCGGCCAGGCTTCCGACGGGCGCCCAGGGCGCGGTCGCGGCGCCGGCTCCGTTCAGGAAGGATTTCTCGGCGATGCGGTCCTGGCTGATGCGCAGCACCGCCGGCGAGGGGCGGACCGGCTTCAGCGAGGCCAGCAGGTCCAGCCCCTCGGCGTTCACGTTCTCGAACTCGAAGCTGATCACATCGACCGCCGCGGCGAAGGCGCGCAGCGAGGCGGGATCGGCATAGTCGCTGATGGTGGCGCCGGCCGAGACCTGTGCCGCGGGGCTGTCGGTTTCCCGCGTCAGGATATGGCAGCGATAGCCCAGGCGCGCGGCCGCCAGGGCCGACATGCGGCCCAACTGGCCGCCGCCGACCAGGCCGATCGTCGCATTCGGCGGCAGCGGAAACCTGGTCAACTGTCCGTAGGCTCCTGCGCGACGGCGGCGGTCTGTTCGGCGCGCAGCGCGTCCAGCCGGCGGGCCAGGTCGGGATCGGCGCCCGACAGGATCGCGGCGGCCAGCAGGGCGGCGTTGATCGCGCCGGCCCGCCCGATGGCCAGCGTGCCGACCGGGATGCCGGCGGGCATCTGCGCGATCGACAGCAGGCTGTCCATGCCCTTCAGCGCATGCGATTCGACCGGCACACCCAGCACCGGCAGCGACGTCCAGGCGGCACACATGCCGGGCAGATGGGCCGCCCCGCCGGCGCCGGCAATGATCACCTTCAGCCCGCGTCCGCGCGCTGACGAGGCATAGGCGCGCAGCCGGTCGGGCGTGCGATGGGCCGATACGATCCGGGTTTCATGCGCGATCGCCAGGCGCTTCAGCGTCTGGACCGCATGGGTCATGGTCGCCCAGTCAGACTGGCTGCCCATGATCACGCCCACGGCGGGCGTTGCGGCGGGATCCATCGGCGTGGTCATGCGATGCTGTCGGGGATGAGCCGGCTTTCCAGCCACGAAATCTCATCTTTCAGCATCAATTTTCTTTTCTTGAGACGCTGCAGGTGCAACTGGTCGGATGCGCCCTGATCGGCAAGACGGGCGATGACCGTATCGAGGTCTCGATGTTCGCTGCGCAGCTCGTGCAGCTTCCGCAGCAGGGAATCCCGATCAGACAGCATGGTCGAAACCTAACAGAAAAATCACGTGCGACCGAGTCCTGGCTGCATGGTTTCGGCTGGTCTCCGGCCGGGAAATCGGTCTAGGCTTGCTCGCCGCTACCGTCCTAGCGGTCGCGGCGAGCCTGTAGATTTCAACTGGAGGTTGAACGCCCATGAGTCTGCATACGCGCTTGGACTCTCTCAAGGAGCGCCATTCCGCCCTCGAACAGAGGATCTTCGACGAAGACCATCGTCCCCGTCCCGACACCTCTGTCCTGACCCGACTCAAGGTCGAGAAACTGCATGTAAAGGAAGAGATCGAGAAGATTTTAACCAAGGTGAACTG
>CAYZKM010000442.1:0-4542 GCA_964478525.1 uncultured Bifidobacterium sp. | reverse complement strand
GGCGCCGGTGATGCCCACGTCGGCGGTCAGGAATTTCGCGCGCAGCTTGGTCCGTGCCTCGGTCAGGATGTCGCGGCGTTCGTTGAACTGGCGGTCGGCGGGCAGGTCGGTGTGCGATGTGCGGAACGCTTCCTCCCAATCCTCCATGTTCAGGTGGAACGCCGGGGCGATGATGTGGCTGGGCAGTTCGTGGCGCAGCTGGATGATGTACTCGCCGAGGTCGGTCTCGACCGGGGTGATGCCGTGCTTCTCCAGATGCTCGTTGATGGCGATTTCCTCGCCGATCATCGACTTGCCCTTGGTGACGGTCTCGGCCCCCGCATCCTCGCAGATTTTCAGCACCGTGGCCCGCGCCTCGTCGGCGGTGGCGCACCAGTGCACGGTGCCGCCGGCCTCGATGACGTTGCGCTCGTACTCTTCCAGGTAGAAATCGAGATGCGCCAGCGCGTGGTTCTTGATATCGCGTGCCGTGTCGCGCAGCTGCTCGAACTCCGGCAGCCCCGCCACCGCCGCTGTCCGCCGAGCGATGAAGCTGGGCCCGCTGCGGGCGAGCGCCTTCTGCAGCCCGGCGTTGCGCAGGGCGCGATGCGCGTTCTCCTTGAAGGCGGGGGACGTGGCGGTCAGCATGATCGGCGGTGCTCCTTGGCCGGGGATATTACCGCGGAATGCGCGCCGGCGGGAATCCGCAGTCCGGCCATGGCGACGAAAGGCCGCCGCGCCGCTGCCGGTATCACCGTCGCGCAGGAATAATCGGGCGCGCGGGCCGTCCCTGGGTGGATGACGGTGTGGATTGTTCCGTGACAGACGACATACGTGCCGGCCTGCCCGCATTGCTGCCACGCCTGCGCCGCTTCGCGCTTTCGCTGACCGGATCGGCGGTCGATGCGGATGACCTGGTGCAGCGTGCCTGCGAACGCGTGTTGCGCCGGTCGGATCAGTTGCGCGACCATACGCGGGTCGACGCCTGGATTTATGGTATCATGCGCAACCTCTGGATCGACGAACTCCGGGGCCGGCGCGTCCGGCGCCACGATCAGATCGACGCCGCGGCCGAGATCGTCGGCACCGACGGCATCGCCGCCACCGAAGGCCGGCTTGGCCTGGCGGAAGTCCGCCGCGCGCTGGCGGCCCTGCCCGCGGAACAGCGGTCGGTGCTGGTGCTGATCTGCGTCGACGGGCTGAGCTACAAGGAAGCGGCCGAGGTGCTGGGCATTCCGATCGGCACGGTCATGAGCCGGCTGTCGCGCGGCCGCCTGGCTCTGCACGCGGCACTGCACAGCCGCCCGGTGGCAGGCACGGTGACGCCGTTCACGCCACGCCCTGACCAGACAGCAAGACGATGAACCCGAAGACCACGGAAACCCTGCTGAGTGCCTATGCCGACGGCGCGCTGGACAAGCCCGGGATGGCCGAGGTCGAGGCGATGATCGCCGCCGACCCCGCCCTGGCGCGGATCGTCGACAGCCATCGCGCGGTGACCGCCCTGCTGCGCGCCGCCTGCGCCGACGGTGTCTATGATCGTCCGGCGATGCCGATGATGTTCGCGCGCCCGCGTCACGCCATGCCGGCGCGCGGTCTGAGTCGCGCCACGCAGGCGCGCCGTCTGAGTTGGGCCGCGGCGGCGGCGGTGCTGCTGCTGATCGGCTTCGCCGGCGGCTTGCGCTGGGATGCCTGGACCGCGAACGCGCACGACCACCTGCTGGACGAGGTGGCCGAGTACCACGAGGTCTTTCAGAAGGAGACCACGCATCTCGTCGAAATCCCCGCCACGCGCGCCGCCGAGCTCACCGCCTGGCTCGGCCAGCGCGTCGGCCGCGACATCGTGGTGCCGGACCTGTCCGATGCCGGGCTGACCTTCGCCGGCGGACGGATGCTGGTCATCGACGGCCGGCCGGCGGGCGAGCTGATGTATACCCGCCCCAACCGCCCGCCGATCGCCCTGTGCATCACCGAATCGGATCGCTACGGGCCGATGACCCCGATACGCATCGACGAACGCGGCGACCTGACGCTGGCGTCATGGCGACATGGCGGACATGATTTCGTCATCGTCGGAGAGATGGGCAAGGCGGCCGCGCGGGACCTGGCGGACCGCACCCGGCGGCAATACGCCGGCTGAGGCGCGGCCTCGGGGCTGGGTTTCGCGGACCGATCTTGACCCGGCGCCGATTTGGCCGCAGCAACCGCGTCCAAGGTGGCGTCGAACACCAAGACCGCCGGCTCCTGGGGAGGGGCAGCGTTCGCCTCGTCCCTGTACCGGAAGCCATGAACCGACCCTCCACGTCCCATTATCCTCGCTGGCTGCCGCGTCTGCTGGGCTGTTTCATCGCCATCGGACCGGCCGCGACCGACATGTACCTGCCCGCCTTTCCGGCGGTGGAGGCCTCGTTCGGCACCGCCCCCGGCACCGCGCAGCTGACCCTGGCGGCCTGGTTCGCCGGGCTGGCCGTGGGGCAGATCTTCCAGGGCACGCTGTCGGACCGGTTCGGCCGGCGCGCCCCGCTGATCGTCGGAACGGCGCTGTTCTCGCTGGGCACCGTCGGCTGTGCGCTGGCGCCGACCATCGGATGGCTGGCGGCCTTCCGCGCGATTTCGGCGATCGGGTCTTCGGCCGGCATGGTGATCGGGCGGGCGGTGGTGCGCGACCTGGCCGATGGGTCATCCGCCGCGGTGATGATGTCGCGCCTGGTTCTGGTGATGGGCCTCGCGCCCATCCTGGCCCCCTCGATCGGCGGGGCGATCCTGCTGTTCGCCCATTGGCGCATGATCTTCTGGGTGCTGGCGCTGTACGGCCTGATCTGCTGCGTGATGGCCGGCACCCTGCTGCCCGAGACATTGCCGCCGACGCGGCGCGTGCGCCTGGGCCTGGCCGCGCAGTTCAGCCGCTATGGCACCATCCTGAAGGAGCGGACGTTCATCACCCATGCCGCCATGGGCTGCGCCGGCACGTTCTGCATGTTCTCCTACCTCGCCGGCTCGTCGCCGGTGTTCATCCAGGGCTTCGGCATGACGCCGTCCGGGTTCGGCCTGATCTTCGGCCTGTGCGCCATGGGCCTGGTGGCCGGATCGCAGATCAATGCCCGCATGCTGCCGCGCTTCGGCCTGTCGTTCATGCTGCGCCTGATCTCCCGCATCTCGCTGACGGCCACGACCACGCTGACCGTCCTGGCGTTCGCGGGCGTGCAGGTCCTGCCGCTGATCGTGGCGCCGATCTTCATCGCGCTGTCCTGCCAGGGGTTCAGCAATGCCAATACCTCGGTCGGTGCGCTCAGCAAGCACGCCGCCCATGCCGGCAGCGCGTCGGCGCTGATGGGCGTGGCGCAGTTCTCGCTGGGCGCGACCAGCGGCCTGCTGGTCGGGCTGCTGACCGACGGCACCCCGCGCGGCATGGCATTCCTGATGATGTGCGGATCGCTGGGCATGGTGATTGCGGACCTGTGCCGACCGCGCACATAGTGAAGGGTCGAATCAACGAGGGGTCCTGGGGATGGGTCTGGTCGTCGGCATACCCGCCTGTGCCACGGTGGTGAACGAGCGCGAGGTCCACACCACGCCGGCCCGCTATGCCGCGGCCGTGATCGGGGGCGCCGGTGCGCTGCCGATCATGATCCCGCCGGTGGGCGAGGCGCAGCTGGCGGTGCTGGACCTGATCGACGGGCTGCTGGTGCCGGGCAGTCCCAGCAACGTCCATCCCAGCCAGTACGGGGTCAGTGAAAGCGAGACACCCGACAGCCACGACCCCGAGCGCGACGCGACCACGCTGCCGCTGATCCGCGCCGCGATCGCGCGTGGCCTGCCGGTCCTGGCCATCTGCCGCGGCATCCAGGAGCTGAACGTCGCGCTGGGCGGCACGCTGATCCAGCGCGTGCATGAACTGCCCGGGCGGGCGGACCATCGCGGGGGTCCGGGCACGCTGGCGCAGAAATACGGCCCCAAGCACATGATCACCGCGACCGGCACGCTGGCGCGGATCGTCGGGGCCACCGAGTTCGTCGTGAATTCCCTGCACGGCCAGGCGATCGATCGTCCCGCGCCCGGACTGGTGGTCGAGGCCTATGCGCCGGACGGCACCATCGAGGCGGTGTCGATGCCGGGTGCGCCCGGCTTCGTGCTGGGGCTGCAATGGCATCCGGAATGGCGCTTTGCCGAACAGCCGGCCAGTGTCGCGATCTTCCATGCGTTCGGCGAGGCGTGCCGGGCATGGCACCAATCCTACAGAAAGGCAGCATGACATGGATCTGCAACTGGCGGGAAAGACCGTCCTGGTCACGGGCGCATCGAAGGGGATCGGCCGAGCGACGGCGGAGGTGTTCGCGGATGAGGGAGCCAATGTGATCCTGGTCTCGCGCACGCAGGCGGACCTGGATGCGGCGGCGGCGGCGATCCGCGCGCGCCGGCAGGTGAATGTCCGCACCATCGCGGCCGATCTGTCGAGCGACGCGGCGGTGCGCGCGGTGGCGGCCGAGGCGGGCGAGATCGACATCCTGGTCAACAATGCCGGCGCCATTCCGCCGGGCGATGTCGGATCGGTCGACGATGCCC
>CAYZKM010000441.1:0-4548 GCA_964478525.1 uncultured Bifidobacterium sp. | reverse complement strand
CTTTGCATGCACCCAGAATGCTCGCCGCCCCCGCCGAGGCATTCAACATGCTCGGCACCAGGCCGAACGCCTGTATCCCCGCGAAGGTGACGACGGTTGCCGTGGTGTTCGGCATCAGGACCCCGACATGGGTGTCGGCGCCAACCGATGCTCGCAAGCGTCGGCCGATTGCGCAGGCCCCGACGATCAGCCGGCTGTAACTGACGGGCACGCGAGAAATATCCTCGGCGATCAGCGTACTCGCGCCATGGCGATCGCGCGCGTCCAGGATGGCCGAGAACAAGGTCCGACCGGTATCCTTGGATCGAAAGACCGCCTCGACCATCAGGTCCTGCAAACGCCGGCCGATCTCTTCCCGACGCTGACGCGGCGTCATCTTGTCCGCTTCGGCCGGCGCGAGGTCGCGCGAGGGCAGAAAGTTCAGCGTCAACGCAGGAAACCACCGCAGCCTGGCCTTGCCCCGCATCCGGCCCAGCGGGGTAAACTGCAGCCCTTCGATGCTGATCGGGACGATGCGTGCCCCGGCCTTGTGGGCCACCAGTCCCGCACCCTCGTATACCTTCATCAAGGCGCCGGTGCGGGTGAGCCGTCCCTCGGGGAAGATCATCAGCTTGGCGCCGTCGTCCCGAACAGCCTCTACCATGCGCTTCACGGAATAGGGTGACTGGACGTCCACGGGAAACGTGCGCACCGCGGCGATCAGCGGCCGCACCCACCATTTCCTGGACTGTGCGGTATCGATGGCGAACGCCGGACTGTCGGGAAGGAAGGCCGCGATCAGGCACGCGTCCAGGTACGACTGGTGATTGCTGATGATCACAACCGCCTCGCCGGCGGCCTTGTAGTGTTCCAGACCGGTCACCTTCACGCGGTGGAAGGTGGTGAAATACCAGCGGAAGATCGCGCGATAGACCTCGTGCGGCAGGATTCGGACGATCCATATGGTCGCCACCAGGTTCGCGGCGGCGGCGACCTTCAGCACCACCGGGGCGGGGTAGCCCAGCGCCGCTAGCGTCGCGGCCACCGCCGAACCGGCGACCATGAACAATGCGTTCAGGATGTTGTTCGCCGCGATCATGCGGGAACGTTCGGATTCCCCCGAGGCATCCTGGATGATCGCGTAGAGCGGCACCGAAAACATGCCCCCGCACACGGCCAGCATCGCCAGGTCGGCGATCATGCGCCACCCCTGGAACGAGCCGAGCACCATGGCGGCGGAGGCCAAGCCGCCGGCGGCGTGGGCCGCGGCGGCGGCCGAGGCGAAATCCCAGCAGAAGATCGTGATCCCAAGGGCGGCAAACGGGACCAGCCTGGGAGAGACCTCGCCGTGCAGGATGTGCGCGCAGCCGATGGAGCCGATACCGACCCCGACCGCGAAAACGGTGAGCAGCAATGTCAGGACCGAACCGTCGGAATGCAGGGTATCCCGCGCGACCACCGGAAATTCGGTCATCAGCGTCGCGCCCATGGTCCAGAACCACGAGATGCCAAGGATCGACAGCCAGATGGCGCGCTTGGACCTGGCCTGGCCCAGCACGTGCAGGCTTTCGGCGAACAGATTCCAGCGCACGATCAGGGACGGATCCGCCGGTGGCAGGCGGGGAATGCACATCGCGGCGAACAGGCCGACGACGGCCAGGGCCACCCCGACGATACCGACCACCAGCGGCCCGTTCCCGAGCAACACCAGGCTGCCACCCGCGACCGTGCCGCAAACGATCGCAAGGAAGGTCGAGGCTTCGATGACGCCGTTGCCGGCGACCAGCTCGGTCTCGTGCAACAGTTCCGGCAAGACACCGTATTTCACCGGCCCGAACAGGGCCGCCTGCACGCCAAGGCCGAACAGCACGCATAACAGGGCGATGATGCTGCCCGAGAGGAAGGCAAACGCGGCCCCCACCATCAGGACGACCTCGGCCAGCTTGTAGACCTGGATGATCTGCGGCTTGGCGATCCGGTCAGCCAGCTTGCCCGCGGTCGCGGACAACAGGATATAGGGCGCGATGAACAGCGCTCCGGCCAGCGCCGACAGGCCGGCCCCTCCGACCCCCAGCTGGAAGATGGCCAGGACGACCATGGCGTTCTTCACCAGGTTGTCATTCAGCGCCCCACAGGATTGGGCCAGCACCAGCGGCCAGAGACGTTTCGTGCGCAACAATCCCAGGGGTGACATCGTCATGGCTTGATACCCTTCGGCGTCGTTGTCGATTGTCAGGAAAGTGCCCGCCAGCACATTGCAACGATCTCGTCGGCCCGTTCCGTCAGCCCGCCGGTCAGCCGGCCATACAGGCGCGCCGTGGCTGGCTGGACAATGATCCCGATCAGAGCCATGGCCATCAGCTCGGGCTCTCGTTGAGGGATCTCTCCCGATGCCATCGCGGCCGCGACGGTGCGGCAGATGA
This sequence comes from uncultured Bifidobacterium sp., assembly GCA_964478525.1. Classification (GTDB taxonomy): domain Bacteria; phylum Pseudomonadota; class Alphaproteobacteria; order Acetobacterales; family Acetobacteraceae; genus Rhodopila. The sequence continues at coordinate 2,146 of CAYZKM010000441.1, read as the reverse complement.
CCTCGACCGGGTTTTTGGTGTCACGTGGAACCTGCGCCAGGAAACTGTGCTGCGTCATCACGAGGTATCGGAAGCGGAGATGATCCTCGTCATGCAGCCGGCAGATGGTCCGGACCATACGTTCCAGGCGTGGTCGCAGGGGTCCGGACCCGGATGCCGCGTCGGACAGCAGCGTGCCGTATTCTTCGTAGCCCTGATGGAAAAGATCGGCGACCAGCGCATCGCGGGACGGGAAATGCGCATAGAGATTGGACGGCTTCATGTCGCACGCGGCGGCGATGTCGCGCACCGAGACGGCATCGACCCCGCGTTCGGCGAACAGCCGCAAGGCCTCGGCCTTGATCAGGTCCCGCTTGCCGCCGGCTGCCCGCATATGGCCCCCCAAACTTTACGAACGAACGTTCACATTGAGCGCATAGAAGCGCCGCCCCTGTCAAGGGTCATGACGATCAGGACAGGCGGCGGCGCGTAATCCACGGCCGGCGTCCGGCGAGGGTTGCCATGACGCCGCCGGGCGCTTCGGGGTCAGACGTCGAGATTTGCGACTTTGAGCGCGTTGCCGACGATGAACTCGCGGCGTGGCTCGACGACATCACCCATCAACGTGCTGAAGACCTGCGCGGCATCCTCGCCATCGCCGATCTTGACCTGGAGCAGGGTTCGCACCGACGGGTCGAGTGTCGTCTGCCACAGCTGGTCGGGGTTCATTTCCCCCAGGCCTTTGAAGCGCTGCACCGACAGGCCGCGCCGCCCATGGGAGATGATGCGATCATAGCCGGTTGCCGGGCCGGCCGGCTTCGCCTCGTGGGCATCGAGCTTCAAGGTCGCCGGTTCCGCGAAGCGTGCCGCCAGAATGTCAGCCCTGTCGGCCAGCCAGCGTGCTTCGGCGCTGCGCAGCGCGGATGCTTCCAGCGAGTGCCGTTCCGCCACGCCGCGCACGGTCCGCGACAGGGTCACACCATTATCGGCACTGACCACCCAACCTTGCTCGGTTGGCAAGGAGACGGCGTTCAACCGCCGCGCCAGGTCAGGCGCGGCCGCGGTGGCCCGCGCGGTATCCGATGTCAGAACGCCGGCGATGGCGGCCTGCTCCAGCAGCGCCACCGGGATCGCCGGGGCCAGGCGCCGCAGATTCATGGATACCTCACGCAGCAGGCGCACCTCCTGGCGCAGCTCATCCGCCTGCATCACCCGCCCGTCGGCGTAGGTCAGCCGCGCGTCGGCGAGTGCCTTGTCCAGGAGGAATGTTTCAAGCGCCGCATCGTCCTTCAGATAGCGCTCGTCGTTGCCGCGCTTCGCCCGGTACAGCGGCGGCTGGGCGATGAACAGGTGACCACGCTCGATCAATTCCCGCATCTGGCGGAAAAAGAATGTCAGCAGAAGCGTGCGGATATGCGAGCCGTCGACGTCGGCGTCGGTCATGATCACGATGCGATGGTAGCGCAGCTTGCCGACCTCGAACCCGCCTTGCTCGACCGGACCCTGGCCGATGCCGGTCCCCAGCGCGGTGATGAGCGTCCCGATTTCCTGGCTGCCGAGCATGCGGTCGAAGCGGGCGCGCTCGACGTTCAGGATCTTGCCTTTCAGCGGAAGGATCGCCTGGAACTTGCGGTCGCGTCCCTGTTTGGCGGAACCACCCGCGCTGTCGCCCTCGACGATGAAGATTTCGCATTTTGCCGGGTCTCGCTCCTGGCAATCGGCCAGCTTGCCGGGCAGGGTCGAGACATCCAGGACGCCCTTGCGCCGGGTCAGCTCCCGCGCCTTGCGCGCCGCTTCGCGGGCCGAGGCTGCATCCATGACCTTCTGGATGATCGACTTGGCTTCCTTGGGATGGGTCTCGAACCAATGCGACACGGCATCCGCAACGGCGGCCTGTACGACGGGCTGCACCTCGGAGCTGACCAGCTTGTCCTTGGTCTGTGAGGAGAATTTGGGGTCGGGAACCTTGACGGAAAGGACGGCGGTCATGCCTTCGCGCATGTCTTCGCCGACAAGGGCCAGGCTATCCTTCTTGCCCATCCCTTCGGCGTATTTCGTAACCACGCGGGTCAGCGCCTGGCGGAACCCGGCCAGGTGCGTGCCGCCATCGCGCTGGGGGATGTTGTTCGTGAAGCACAGCATGGTCTCGTGGTAGGAATCGTTCCAC
>CAYZKM010000440.1:0-4559 GCA_964478525.1 uncultured Bifidobacterium sp. | reverse complement strand
GATGATGCGGGCGAGCCCGCTGCTGCGCACCGACCACCTGGGCGAGATGGCGGCGCGGCTGCGCGATCAATACGCCAGCGCGCAGCCGTTTCCGCATATCGTCATCGATGACCTGTTCGTGCCCGCCGTGCTGGATCGCGTGCTGGACGTGTTTCCCGGCCCCGACGCTGCGTTCTGGCAGCGGTTCAAATCCGATCGCGAGACGAAGCTGGCACTGGACCGGGAAGACGCGGTGCCGATGCCCATCCGCATGGTGCTGTACACGCTGAACGGCGCGGCGTTCCTGAATTTCCTCGAAGTCCTGACCGGCATCGACGGGCTGATCCCCGACCCGCACTGGGATGGCGGCGGGCTGCACCAGATCCAAAGCGGCGGGAAGCTTGCGATCCACGCCGATTTCAACAGCAACAACCGCACGAAGCTGGACCGGCGGCTGAACCTGCTGCTGTATCTGAACAAGGACTGGGAGGCGTCGTATGGCGGCGACCTGGAACTGTGGGACCAGGGGATGACGGCGTGCGTGAAGAAGGTGCCGCCGCTGTTCAACCGGATCGTCATCTTCTCGACCACCGACACGACCTATCACGGCCATCCCGATCCGCTGACCTGCCCGCCGGATCGCTGCCGGCGATCGCTGGCGCTGTACTACTACAGCAACGGCCGGCCCGAGGGCGAGGCTTCGCGCGGGCGGTCGACCCTGTTCGTCCGCCGCCCCGGCGACACGTTCAAGACCGCCTGGCACCGCCGCCTGACCCCGAGGATGCCCAAGCTGCTGCGCCGCATTGTCAAATCGTAACCCGCCCCGGGCTTGAACCATCCCGGCGGCGCGTCCATGTCCGCAAGACCCGGATCCGGGCCCCTCTGGTCGTCATGGTCGTGACGGCGATGTCGGATCCTTCACCTGCCGCTGCCGATCCCCCGGCACGACACTTGAGGGACCATGACCATGCAGCGGGTGACGCCCTTCGCCCCGGCCCCGATGACCTCCCCGCCCATGACCCTGCCAGCCGCCGGCGTGCCGGCCGTCCTGGTTTCATCCGCAACGCAGGAGTGCCTGTCATGACCCCGTTCGATTGCCCGCGCTGCGGCGCGACACTGACGATGACCGAGCGTCATGGAGTCGAGATCGACTATTGCCCGCAGTGCCGGGGGGTGTGGCTGGATCGCGGCGAGCTGGACAAGATCATCGAGCGTGCGGGCCCTGCCATGGCGCCGCCGGCGCCACCTCCGTCGGGCGGGGCGCCGGCCGGCGGATGGACGCAACCCGTGTATGCGCAGACCCCGCCGCAGCCGGCGTACAGCCCACGGCATGATGACGACGGCGGGCACCGGTCCGGCGGTCATCGCGGGTATGGCGGCAGGTCGCGGAAGAACTGGCTGTCGGAACTGTTCGACTGACCGGGTCGCGCCGGTTCCGTGTCATGATGGGCAAGCGCGCATCACGACACGGCGGCGGAGATTAACGGACCTTGTTGTACTGGTAATCCTCACGCGCCCCGCCCGCGGCGCGCAGCCCCGGCGGCAGCGGGGCGCGCGTTTCGTTGACCTTGGCATGCACATCCAGCGCCGCCTGGTCCTTCCACAGCTCCAGCAGGCACAGACGGTCGGGGTTCAGCACGCTCTGGAACACTTCGAACTGCTCGCAGCCCGGTTCCTTCATCACATCGGCGCAACGCTCCCGATAGACGGCGGCCAGCGCGTTCCCCTTGCCGGGTTCGGCATTGATCGAAACCACCAGACGGACCTGCATGATCTTTCCTCCTACGTGATCGGCGTTCGCACCGAGTAGTCATCCGCCGTCGCCGCCCGTCAAGCCGCCGGGGTGGACGCGGCCGGCGAAACCATCAAGACTTCTGCCCGCAGGGGCCGGCCAAGGCCTCGCGTCCAAGGGGATGGAAGCCGATGTCCGGATTGCGCCGCCTGGCTGGGGCTTGTCTTGCCGCGATGCTGGCCTGGACCGCGCAGGCCGGCGAACCGAAATCGGGCGGCATCCTGCGGATGTATCATCGCGACAGCCCGGGCAGCCCATCCATCCTGGAGGAATCGAGCAACTCGGTCACCGTCCCGTTCATGGCGCTGTTCAACAACCTGGTCGTGTACGACCAGAACGAGCCGCGCAACAGTATCGAAACGATCCGGCCGGAACTGGCGACAGCGTGGTCGTGGAGCGCCGACAACACCGCCCTGACCTTCACGCTGCGCCAGGGCGTGCGATGGCACGACGGCAAGCCGTTCACCGCCGCCGACGTGAAATGCACCTGGGACCTGCTGATGGGCCGGTCGGCCACGCCGCTGCGCAGCAATTTGCGCGGGGGGTGGTACCACAATCTGAAGGACGTCGTTCCCAACGGCGATTTCGCGGTGACGTTCCAGCTGAACCGGCCGCAGCCGGCGATGCTCGCGCTGCTGGCATCCGGCTACTCGGCCGTCTATCCCTGCCATGTCCCCCCGCGCGAGATGCGCTCGCATCCGATCGGCACCGGTCCGTTCCGCTTTGTGTCCTTCAAGGCCAACGAGTCGATCAGGCTGGCGCGCAATCCCGACTACTGGCGGCCCGGGCGGCCGTATCTGGACGGGATCGAGTTCACCATCATCACCAACCGGTCAACCGCGCTGCTGGCCTTCGCCACCGGCAAGGTGGACATGACCTTCCCCAACGAGGTCACGATCCCGCTGATCAAGGGCGTGCGCGAGCAATCGCCGCGCGCGGTCTGCGCCCTGGTGCCGAACAACTGCGCGGTCAACGTCATCATCAACCGCGAGCGCCCGCCCTTCGACAATCCCGACATCCGGCGGGCCCTGGCGCTGACGCTGGATCGGCAGAGCTTCATCGACATCCTGACCGAGGGCCAGGGCGTCATCGGCGGATCGATGCAGCCGCCGCCCGAGGGGATCTGGGGCCTGCCGCCGGCGATGCTGGCGGACCTGCCCGGCTATGGTGCGGATGTGGAGGCCAATCGCGCCGAGGGGCGCAGGATCATGGAAAGGCTGGGGTACGGCCCGAACAACCGGCTGGTGGTGAAGGTCTCGCACCGGAACATCCCCACCCATCGCGACCCCGGCATCATCCTGGCCGACCAGCTGAAGCATATTCATATCGATGCCGAGCTGGACCCGACCGACACGGCAAGCTGGTTTCCGAAGATCGCGCGCAAGGACTACACGATCGGGCCGAACATCACCTGTGGGGCGGTCGACGATCCCGACCAGAAATTCTACGAGGATTATGCCTGCAAGTCGGCGCGCAACTTCACCCAGTACTGCAACCCCGCGCTGGAGCCGCTGTTCGACCGGCAATCGCAGGAAACCGACCTGGAGACCCGCAAGCGCCTGGTCTGGGACATCGACCGCACCCTGCAGCAGGACATGGCCCGCCCCATCCTGTACCATTACGCCGCCGGGACGTGCTGGAGCCCGGCGGTGCAAGGCTACACACCGATGGTCAACAGTATCTACAACAGCCCACGGTTCGAGGATGTGTGGCTGGATCGCTGATCCGGCCTACTCGGCCGCCGCCCGCACATCCTGTTCGACGGTGGCCACGCCATCGGTCAGGGTGGTACGCCGGAGATCGCGGGGATATGCGATGTCGTCATAGGGACGGGCGCGATGCATCGTCGTGCGGTTGTCCCACACCACCAGGTCCCCCACGCGCCATTTATGGGTATAGACGAACTCCCGCTGCGTGGCGTGCTCGGTCAGTTCGCGCAGCAGCATCTGCGCCTCGGGCACCGGCCAGCCCAGTATGCGCCCGGCATGCGATGACAGGTACAGCGACTTCCGCCCGGTCTTCGGATGCGTGCGCACCAGGCGCTGGCGCACCGGGGCGAAGTCCCGCAGCTCCTGCTCGGTGAAGGTGAAGCCCAGCGCGCCCTTCGAGAAGATGCGCGAATGCTCGCAGACCAGGTCCTCGATCCGCGCCTTGGTTGCGGCGTCCAGCATGTCGTAGGCCATGCGCATATCGGCGAATTGCGTGTCCCCGCCTTCGGGCGGGATGACGTGCGCGCACAGCAGGGAATAGCGCGCCGGGATCGCCTTGTAGCTGCTGTCGCTGTGCCAGAGCTGGTTGCCGAGACCGAACAGGCGCTTGCGGTCGTCGCGCTGCAGCACCTGCCCGTCGGGGCCGAGGTTGGAGATGTCCGACAGCGCCGGGTCCTGCAGCCGCGCACCCTGGTTGGCCTGGATCTGGCGATATGGCGGCTCCAGCTCGCCGAAATTCTTCGTGAAGGCGACCTGCTGTTCCGTCGTCAGCGGCGTGCCCTGGCGGAACACCAGCACGGCGTATCGATCCATGCCTGCATCGATCGCCGCCGCCTGTGCGGCGGTCAGCGTGCGGGCGATGTCGATGCCGGTGCATGCGGCGGCCAGGACCGGTTGCAGCGGCGTGAAGGCGATGCTCATGGGCGGCGACCTCCGGGTTCGGCGCTTTGTCTTGCGCGCATTAGGGAACCCGGCCCCGGCCGGTGTCAATTCGCAGGCGTGCCGGAACGCGGCTCAGGTCAGGAACACCCCGCCATTGACGTGCAGGACCTGGCCGGTCACGTAGCGGCCATCGGGCC
>CAYZKM010000439.1:0-4574 GCA_964478525.1 uncultured Bifidobacterium sp. | reverse complement strand
CGATCGGCCGCCCCCGCGTCCTGACCCGTATCAACGCCGAAACCGGTGTCCGCGAGGAGCCGATGGAGGAGGTGCTGGTCGATGTGGACGAACCCTACTCGGGCGTCGTGGTCGACAAGCTGAGCCGGCGCAAGGCCGAGATGCAGGAGATGCGGCCGTCGGGTGGCGGCAAGGTGCGCCTGACCTTCATCATGCCCAGCCGCGGGCTGATCGGCTACCACGGCGAGTTCCTGACCGACACGCGCGGCACCGGCATCATGAACCGGCTGTTCGCCGGCTATGGCCCATGGAAGGGTCCGATCGAGGGCCGCCGCAACGGGTCCCTGATCTCCACCGAGCCGGGCGAGGCGGTGCACTATGCGCTGTTCTACATCCAGGAACGCGGGACGCTGTTCGTGAACCCCGGCGAGAAGGTCTACCAGGGCCTGATCCTGGGCGAGAACAGCCGTGAATCAGACCTGGAAGTGAACCCGATCAAGGAAAAGAAGCTGACCAACATCCGCGCCGCCGGCAAGGATGACGCGATGCTGCTGATCCCGCCGCGGAAAATGAGCCTTGAGCAGGCCATCGCCTATGTCGAGGACGACGAGCTGGTCGAGGTGACCCCCAACGCGATCCGCCTGCGCAAGCGCTATCTGGACCCGCAAGCGGTTCGAGCGCCGGTCCGAAGCCGCCGCCTGATCCCCGGTCCGCCACCATCGAACGCCGAGCCATCCCGCTCGGCGTTTTTTTTGGGCGATGGCGTGGCGGGGAAGGGGTGTTTGGGGGATGGAATACCTGTCATTGGCGCCTGTAAAAGATAATAAATCTTTTTTACCGCTGATATATTGAGGAATAAAGAAATTCCTTCTAATTCCGGCCGTGCGATTGCCGGAGACCACCGCCATGGAACTGACCTTTCCCGCCCAGGTTCAACCCGCAAGCCGGGGCTTCCTGGCTCGACTATGGGACCGCGTGTCCGCCCATTTTGAACGCCATGGCACGTCGATGTTCTGGGGTGGCTGCTGCGGCGCCGTCCTGCTGATGGTCCTGGCCATCCCGTTCCCCGCCCTGACCGCCGACCCCCCGCCACTGCGCATCGGGGTGCTGACCGACATGAACGGCCCCTATGGCGATGCCGCCGGGGCGGGATCGGTCACCGCGGCCCGCCTCGCGGTCGCCGATTTCGGCCCGACCGTGCTGGGCCGCAGGATCGAGATCATCGCCGCCGACCATCAGAACAAGCCCGATATCGCGGTGAACATCGCCCGCACCTGGTTCGATGTAGACGGGGTGGAGATGATCACCGATCTGACCAACTCCTCGGTCGCCATCGCCGTGCAGGGCCTGGCCGAGGAGAAGCGGCGGATCAACCTGGTCACTTCCACCGCCACCACGGCGATCACCAACGAGGCCTGCTCACCTACCGCGGCGCACTGGACCTTCGACAGCTATGCGCTGACCGCCGGTACCGGGCGGGCGCTGGTGGAAACCGGAGCGAAGAAGTGGTTCTTCATCACCGCCGACTACACGTTCGGCGCCAATCTGCAGAAGACCGCGGCGCGCGAGGTCGAACGCTCGGGCGGGCAGGTGCTGGGCTCGGTCGTCGCGCCGCTGAATACCACCGATTTCGGCGCGCAACTGATCGCCGCGCAGGCGTCGGGCGCGGATGTGATCGGGCTGGCCAATTCCGGGGCCGATACCGCGAACTCGGTCAAGCAGGCGTTCGAGTTCGGTGTCACGAACAAGCAGAAGCTGGCGGCGTTCCTGCCCTTCATCACCGACATCAGGGCGATCGGCCTGGCCAATGCGCAGGGCCTGGTCCTGACCACCGCCTATTACTGGGACCGTGATGACGCGAGCCGTTCGTTCGCCACCCGGTTCAACGCCGAACGCAAGGCGATGCCGACGATGATCCAGGCGGGGACGTATTCGGCGGTGCTGCATTATCTGAAGGCAGTGCGCGATGCCGGCACCTCGGACACGGCGGCGGTGACGGCGAAGATGCGGTCGTCGCGGGTCAATGACGCGGTCTTCGCCGATGGATACATCCGTCAGGACGGCCGTATGGTGCACGACATGTATCTGGTGCAGGTGAAGGCGCCGTCGGAGTCGACCGGGCCGTGGGACCTGTACAAGGTGCTGCGCACGATCCCGGGCGAGCAGGCGTTCCAGCCGCTGTCCGAGGGCAGCTGCAAGCTGGCGCGCGCGACGGGTTAACCCAAGACGGCCCCGTCCCGCGCCACCACCCGCCCGCCGGACACCACCAGCCGGCGGGCGGGTCGCGCCACCACCGCCTCGGCCACCGTCGCGGCATCCACCAGAACCAGCTCCGCCCGGCTGCCCGCCGCCAGGCCATAGGCCGCGAAGCCGCAGGCCACGGCGGCGGCATCAGTGACGCAGCCCAGTGCCAGGGCCAGTTCATCATCGCGGCGCAGGGCGTTGCGCAGCCCGATGAACATCGCGCGTTCCAGCATGTCGGGGCTGGCATAGGGCGTCCATGTGTCGCGGATGCCATCATTGCCGCCATAGATCACCACCCCCGCCGCCAGGCAGGCGGCAAACGGCGGCACCGCGCTGGCGGCCGGCGCCGTGGTGGCGATGCGCACATCCCATCGCGCCATCCGCTGCAGCAGCGCGTCGCGATCGGCCTGCGGGATCATTCCCAGGCAGAAACCATGGCTGATGGTGACTTGCCCCCGCAGCCCATGCGCCTCGGTCCGTTCCAGGATCAGATCCAACGAGAACGCGCCCATCTCGCCCGGCTCGTGCAGATGGATGTCCAGCGGCTTGCGATGTTTCACCGCCAGGTCGAACAGCGTGTCGACCTGGCGTACCGGGTCGCGATCGATCTGGCACGGATCGATGCCGCCCACCGCATCCGCGCCGTCGGCCAGGGCCGCGTCCATCAGGTCGGCCACGCCAGGCTGGCAGATCAGGCCGGACTGCGGGAAGGCAACGATCTGCATCTCCATCATGCCGGCCAGGGCCTCGCGCGTGCGCATCGTCGCGTGCACGTTGTCCAGCCCGATCTCCAGGTCGATATCGGCGTGGCTGCGCATGCGGGTCGTGCCGTTGGCCAGATAGGCCCGTGCCAGCGCCAGTGATCGTGCCGCCGCGTCGTGATGACCGGCCGAGCGGAAGGCGCGTTCGTTGACGATGCGGTCGATGCGGGTGGGGCCGACTTCGTTGCGGTACCATGGGCCGCCCCAGACGGTCTTGTCCAGATGCGCATGCCCCTCGATCAGGCCAGGCAGCAGCAGCGCGTCGTGGCCGTCCACGACCGTGGTGCCGGCGGGCGTGCCCGGGCCGGTGCCATAGGCCGAGATCATGCCGTCATGCAGCAGGACATCGGTCAATTCCCCACCCATGGGCCGGATGTTCCGGATCAACAAGGATGCCATGCCGATGCTCCCGCGTGTCAGGTTCCGATCCAGCTCCGGAACAGATCGAGGTCGATATTGCCGCCGCTGATCACCACCCCGGCGCGACGGCCCGCCATCCGGGTCCGTTCCTGCATCAGCGCGGCCAGCGGCGCCGCGCCGGCACCTTCGACCAGGTTATGCGTGTCGGTCCAGTAGGCGCGGATGGCCGCGGCGATCTCGTCGTCGGTCACGGTCACGATCCGCGCGGCGCCGCGGCGGATGATCGCCAGCGCCTCGGGGTCGGGCTGGCGCACCGCGATCCCGTCGGCGCGGGTCTCGGCGCGGTTCAGCACCACCAGCTGCCCTGACGCGAAGGACCGCGCATAGCAATCGGCGCCGGTGCTCTGCACGCCGACGATGGCGGTCTTCAGGCCCAGCAGGTCGCGCGCCATGATCGCCCCGCAGATGCCGGACCCCAGGCCGATCGGCACATACAGCGTATCCAGGGGCGGGGCGGCGCGGAACAGTTCCAGGCTGTAGGTGGCGACGCCCTTCACCAGGTCGGGGGCGAAGGATGGGGCGAATTCCAGTCCGCGCAGGTCGGCCAGGCGCGCGGCTTCCTCGCGGGCGGCCTCGAAATCGGCGCCGTGCTCGATGACGGTGGCGCCGAAGGCCCGCATCGCGGCGTTCTTCTCGGCGCTGTTGCCGCGGGGGACGACGATCGTGACGGGCACGCCGGCCTGCCGGCCGGCATAGGCCAGCGACTGGCCGTGATTGCCGCGCGTGGCCGAGGCGATGCCGCTGATATCGGGGCGTTCGCGCTTCAGGCGATCGGCATAGACCAGGCCGCCGCGCAGCTTGAACGCGCCGGTCGGCGTGTGGTTTTCGTGCTTGACCCAGACCTCGGTCCCGACCCGTTCGGCCAGCAGCGGCCAGGCATATTGCGGGGTGCCTGGAAAGCTGGCGTGGACGATGCGCTGGGCGTCTTCAAGCTGGGTCAGCGAGAACATGGACGGTTCCGACAGCGAAAGGAGCCGGCCCCGCAGAATGGCTTCTGCCGGGTCCGGCCCCTCGCGGGCACAGGCCTTCGTATGCGGGGATCAGGCCAGCTTGAGGTTCGTGGCGGCGGCCTTGCCCCGCTCCATCACGATGTCATAGCTGATCTTCTGGCCGTCATTCAGGCCTTTGAGGCCTGCTGCCTGCACGGCGGTGATGTGGACGAACACGTCC
>CAYZKM010000438.1:0-4600 GCA_964478525.1 uncultured Bifidobacterium sp. | reverse complement strand
GGATCGGCCAGCAGTTCCTCTTCCAGCGCGCGGTCTTCCTGCTGCGTGGCGCCGCGGCGGCGGGTGCCGGCCAGCGGGCGGATCGTGACCTTGCCGTCGCGCAGCCGCACCAGGATTTCCGGCGAGGAGCCGACGATCGAGAAGCCGCCGAAATCGAGGTAGAACAGGAAGGGTGCCGGGTTGATCCGGCGCAGCGCGCGATACAGGGCGAAGGGCGGCAGCGCGAAGGGCACCGAGAAGCGCTGGCTGATCACGATCTGGAACGCATCGCCGGCGGCGATGTAGTCCTTGCAGCGATCGACGGCGTCCAGGAACCCGTCCTTGGTGAAGTTGGAACCGGGCGGCGGCGGGTCGGGCAGCATCACCGGCGGCGGCTGATGCGGCAGCGGCCGTTCCAGTGCCGCCTCGGCCTCGGACAGCCGGTTCTGCGCCTGCGTCCAGGCGGTTTCGGCGCTGACATCGGCGCTCGGGTAGACCGGCGCGATCAGCGACAGCTCGTCGTTCACGCTGTCGAAGATGGCGAACAGGGTCGGGCGCACCATCAGCCCTTCGGGCACGCCGATCGTGTCGCGGTTCTTCTCGGGCAGCGTCTCCATCAGCCGGACCATGTCATAGCCCAGATAGCCGACCAGCCCGCCGGCCATCGGCGGCAGGTTCGCCGGCACGTCCAGGCGCGCCTCGGCGACCAGGGCACGCAGGCTTTCCAGGGCCGGGCGCGCCTCGGGTATGAAGGCGTGCGGCGCCGACAGCGCATGGCGGTTGATCGCCGCCTTGCCGTCCTGGCAGCGCCAGATCAGGTCGGGTGCCATGCCGATGATCGAGTAGCGGCCGCGGCTCGCCCCGCCTTCCACGCTTTCCAGCAGGAATGCGTTCGGCTTGCCGTGCGCCAGCTTGAGGAAGGCGGCCACCGGGGTTTCCAGGTCGGCCACGCCCCGACGCCAGAGCAGGCTGCCACGCCCGTCCTCGTAGGCGGAGCGGAAGGCGGCATAGCCGGGGGCGACGGACACGTTCATGGCTGTCTCTGCGGTCTCAGGGTTGCACGATCTGGTCGAGGTTCTTCTGGTTGATCTGCGGGTTGGCGCGGTCGCGCAAGGCGTCGGAGAACGTGTTGGTCAGGTCGGCGCTGATCGAGCGGGCCACCGCCGTCCGCGCCTGCTCATAGCCGGCGGTGTCGGCCTTGGGATCGGGCTCGACGATATCGGCAAGGGCCACGACCGTGAAGCCGTCGGGTGTCTCCACCATGGTCGCCTCGCCCTTCTTCAGGCTGAAGATGGTGCGGGCCAGTTCGGGCGAGACGCCCTCGGGCGGCTGGCCGCGGACCAGAAGCGGGGTGACATGGCTGCTGATGCCGGCCACCACGGCGGCATCCGTCAGCGACTGCCCGCCCTTGACGGCGGTCAGCATCTTCGCCGCGGCTTCCTCCTGCACGCGGCGCTGCTGCTGCGCCTTCCACTCGTCCGCAACCTGCTCCTTCACCGCGTCGAACGGCTTCTGCTCGGCGGCGATGATGTCCTCGACGACCAGGGCGTAATAGGCGGTACCACCGGCCGAGGGGGTGGGCACCTCGGTCAGCCGGGGGGCGTCGCCCTGGTTGGTCCGGAAGGCGGCCGAGATCAGCGCGGCGCGCAATTCGGTCGGGCCGGGGATCGGCGCGGGGCCGCCCTCGGGCGTGATGCCCTCGGCATCCAGCGTGCCGGCGATGCCGACCATGCCCAGATCGCCCGGCAGGTCGTCCAGCGCCGTGCCGTTGGCCAGCAGCGTGTCGACCTTGTTGGCATGGTCGTACATCAGGTCCGCCGCCTTGTCGGCGACCAGGCGCTCGCGCACGCGATCCCTGGCTTCCTCGAAGCTCGGGTCTTCCCCCGGCGTGGCCCGTGTCACGCGCACCACGAACCAGCCCAGCGCGCCCTTGGCCGGATCGGTGATGGTGTCGGGCGCGGCGGCGAAGACGATCCGGCTGAGGTCCGGATCGGGGAACTGGCTGGCGGTCGCGTCGTCCAGCGACACCGCCGCCGCGCCGTCGGCCTGCGCGGCGGCCTGCATCGCCGCCCAATCGGCGCCGGCGCGCCATGTCTCGGCCAGGGCCTGCGCCTTGGCCTGGTCGGTGGCCGAGATCACCTCGGCCGAGCGGCGGGCGGGGACGAGGAATTGGGGGCGCATGCGGTCATAGGCGGACTGTAGTTCGGCGTCGGTCACCTGGATGTCCTGCGCCAGGCGCTGCGTGGTCAGGGTCACCGCCTTGATCCGCCGGAACTCCGGCGTCATGAAGCGGTCCTTGTTGTTGTCGTAGTAGCGCTGCAGCACCGCATCGTCGGGCGTGGCGGGTTCCGCCGCGGCGGCGATCGAGAATTCCACCACCACGGCCGACCGCTTCTCGTACTCGCCGGCGAAGATCGGGTCGACCAGCACGTTGGATGCACCCGCCCCGGCGCTGATGGCGGACAGCAGCTGCCGCTGGGCCAGGTCGCCGCGCAGCATGTCCAGGAAGCGCGCCTCGGTCAGGCCGTTGTTGCGCAGCACGGCGTCGAAGACCTGCTTGCTGAACTTTCCGTCCGCGCCACGGAAGGCGGGCATCGCGCGGGCCATCTCGGCCACCGTCGCGTCGGGCGTGACGATGCGCAGGTCGCGCAACTCGGATGACAGCGCGGCCTGGGCGATCATGCGCTGCAGCGTCTCGGTGCCCACGCGGCGGCGCATCTCGGCGGACGCCTCCTGCCCGGGCGGCATCTCGCGCGTCGCGGTCGACAGGGCGCGCTGGTACTCCATCTGCAGGGTCTGCGCCTCGATCGTCTGGCCGCCGACCTTGGCGACCCAGGTGCTGGTGCCGACACCACGCACGACGTCGCCCACGCCCCAGATGACGAACGAGAAGATCATCACGACGAAGAAGCCGCGGACGATCCAGTGGTCCAGATAGCGGCGGAAGGCAGTGATCATCCAGCGTGTCCCGGTGACAGAAGCGGGCAGCATATACGGCCCGGGGCCGGGCTCCGCCAGTGCCTGTCGCAGGGCGCCGGCTGCGCGGGCGGGGCGATGGGTGGGCACGGCGGACTTGCATCGGGGCGGCTTGTGGGTTCAAACGCGCCCAGCAAAGCGCCGGAGAAACGTCATGCGCCAACTGATCGCGGGTAACTGGAAAATGCACGGCCTGGGCGCCGATGCGCTGGCCCTGGCCAAGGGCGTGGCCGCCGGCGCGTCCGGCCTGGCGTGCGACCTGCTGGTCTGCCCCCCCTTCGTCCATATCGGCGCGGTCGCGCAGGCGCTCGCCGGGTCCGCGGTCGCGGTCGGCGGGCAGGATTGCCACGCCGCGCAGCAGGGCGCCCATACCGGCGATGTCGCCGCCCCGATGCTGCGCGACGCCGGCGCCGGCTGGGTGATCCTGGGCCATTCCGAGCGGCGGCAGAACCATCACGAGACCGACGCGCAGGTGCGCGAGAAGACGGTCGCCGCCGTGGCGGCCGGGCTGCGGCCGATCGTCTGCGTCGGCGAGACCGAGGCCGAACGCAGCGCCGGCCGGCAGAACGACGTGGTCGGCCGCCAGCTTGCCGGCAGCCTGCCCGAGGGCTTCGCCGGCGTCGTCGCGTATGAGCCGGTCTGGGCCATCGGCACCGGCAAGACCGCGACGGATGCGGATGTCGCGGCGATGCACGGCTTCATTCGCCAGGCGCTGGTCCGCCAGCTGGGTCCGGCGGGGCAGGGCATCCTGATCCTGTATGGCGGGTCGGTCCGCCCGGCCAATGCGGCGACGCTGCTGGCGGTGGCGGATGTCGGCGGCGCCCTGGTCGGCGGGGCCGCGCTGAAGGCGGATGATTTTCTGGCGATTGCCCGCGCGGCCAAGGCCGGGTAAGCACGCCCGTCCGCGCGCCTCGGCCGCTTGGCCGGGGCCGCTTCGGGCGTCCTGCCCCCCGCCCCCGCAACCGCCGCCCCTGCAACTTCCCCCCCCCCCCGCAACTTCCCCCCCTGCAACTTCGAGGATACGGTCCTTGACCACGGTTCTGCTGATCATCCACCTGTTCGTGACCATCGCCCTGATCGGCGTCGTGCTGATCCAGCGCAGCGAGGGCGGCGGGCTCGGGATCGGCTCGTCGCAGGGGATGGGCTCGTTCATGTCCGGGCGCGGCACCGCCAACCTGCTGACGCGGGCAACCGCGATCCTGGCGACCATCTTCATGCTGCTGTCGCTGGCGCTGGCGATGCTGAACCACGGCACCACGCAGGGCGGACGGTCCCTGCTGGATGCGCCGCCACCGGCCTCGACCCCGGCCTCGACCCCGGCCGCGCCCGTGCTGCCCGCGATGCCGCCCGCGCCATCCGCCCCGACGAACTGAGCCTTGCGGGATATGTCGTTCCAGCCGGGCGGGGTGGGCTTCCCTGTGCCCGATTCGGTTTCGTATACTGATCTCCCATGACCCGGTACGTGTTCATCACCGGCGGCGTGGTTTCCTCCCTTGGCAAAGGCATTGCCTCGGCGGCCCTCGGCGCGCTGCTGCAGGCTCGCGGGTATTCCGTGCGCCTGCGCAAGCTTGACCCCTATCTCAACGTCGATCCGGGCACCATGAGCCCGTATCAGCACGGCGAGGTGTTCGTCACCGATGACGGG
>CAYZKM010000437.1:0-4605 GCA_964478525.1 uncultured Bifidobacterium sp. | reverse complement strand
GGCCACGTCGATCAGGTCCTTCACCGCGAAGGTCAGCCCCGCCAGCGGTCCGGTGGCCGACCCGGCGACCCGGCAGCGCGGACCGGGCACGAAGGCGTTCAGCTTGTCTTCTGTCATCATCCGGTCTCCCATCCCGTCGGCGGGTGCGGCCTGGGGTTTGCATGGCCCGTGCCAAGGGCTCACCAGCATGCACCGGCACAGCGACCTTTCCATCACCCGGGCGCCGCGTATCGTTCCAGTCACAACCATCTCGTCGGGAAACAGGAGTCACCCCCATGCCACCGAAACTGACATCCGAATCGCTCGACTACCTGCTCGACCAGGCCGGGCTGACGCTGACGCCCGAACAGAAGGCCGACCTCGCCTCCATCCATGACGCGTTGCATGCGATGAAGCAGCGCGTGCGCCAGCCGCGCGGGCGCATGGCCGAACTCGCCCACACCTTCGGCTTCACCAAAGAGGACCTGGCATGATCCCGACCATTGCCGAAGCCGCCAGGCTGATTGCGGCGAAAAAACTGTCCCCGGTCGAACTCACGCGATCCTGCCTGGATCGGATGCACCGCCTGGACGACCGTCTGCACGCCTTCATCCTGCCGACCGAGGAGCGTGCGCTGGCCGATGCCCGGGCGGCCGAGGCCGAGATCATGAAGTCCGGCCCGCGCGGCCCGATGCACGGGATCCCGATCGGGTTGAAGGACATCGTCGACACCAAGGGCATCGAGACCACCTGCCAGTCGAAGCTGCTGGCCGGCAACATTCCCGCCGCGGACGCAACCTGCGCCGCCCGCCTAGCCGAGGCCGGCACCGTGCTGATGGGCAAGCTGACGACGCATGAATTCGCCGATGGCGGCCCGTCGTTCGATACGCCGAAGCCGCCGGCGCGCAACCCGTGGAACCCGGAACATTTCACCGCCGGTTCGTCATCCGGCACCGGCGCGGCGGTGGCGGCGGGCATGATCCTGTGCGGCATCGGCACCGATACCGGCGGGTCGATCCGCGGCCCGGCGGCGCTGTGCGGCATCGCCGGCATCAAGCCCACCTATGGGCTGGTCAGCCGAGCGGGGGTGGCTCCGGCGGCTTTCAGCCTGGATCATATCGGGCCGATGGCATGGACGGCGGAAGACTGTGCGCTGATGCTGCAGGTCCTGGCCGGCCATGACCCGGCGGACCCGGCCTCGGCCGATCAGCCAGTACCCGACTATACCGCGCTGCTCGGCGCCGGCCTGAAGGGCGTGAAGATCGGCGTGATCCGGCATTTTCACGAGCTGGACAACAAGGTTTCAGCCGCGACGCAGGCGGGCATCGACGGCGCCATCGCGGCGATGAAGGACCTGGGGGCCGTGATCTCCGAGGTGACACTGTCGCCGCTGCAGGACTGGCACGCGTGCTGTTCGCTGATCTCGATCGTGGAACGCGCCGCCGCCTACGAGGAATGGGGCCGCACCCGGCTTGGCGATTTCTCGGACCGTGTCCAGCGCCGCCTGATGCTGGGCGCCATGGTGACAGGCGTGGACTATGTGCAGGCGGTGCGCCGGCGGCGGGAATTGCGGGCCGAGTTGAAGGCGGCGATGGCGGGGCTGGATGTGGTGATCACCGCTGGCGCCCCGGACGAGGCGGCGAAGATGGACGCAATCCCGCGCTGGGATGTGTTCGCCGCGCCAAGCTTCACGCAGCCGTTCAACGTGGCCGGCTATCCGGCGATCGCGGTGTGCACGGGGTTCGGGCCCAGGGGCCTGCCGGTGTCGATGCAGATCGTCGGCAAGCCGTTCCAGGAGCCGACGGTGTTCCGCGTGGCCGACGCGTTCGAGAAGGCGACGCCGTTCCGCGCCACGCGCCCGGCGATGGTGTCCTGACCGCGGGACGATGCAAGACCGGTCCCCGGCGCGGTGCCGGGGATGACAATGATCGATACAGACCGGGAGACCTGTCGATGGCCCTGAAGACCCTGCGCGCCAGCCCCGAGACCGTGCGCATCGGCGTGTTCGACGCCGAATTTCCATCCGTGATGACCATCGCCTCGGGCGACACGGTCGAGGTGCAGTGCGTGTCGGGGCGGGAGGAGGTGATGCCGCCGCCGGGATCGCCACTGACCTCGCCGCCCGAACTGCTGTCCATCCTGGAAGCCAATCCGGGCGTGCGGGCCGGTCATATCGTGACCGGTCCGATCGCGATCGCCGGGGCGATGCCCGGCGACATGCTGGAGGTGCGGATCGACAAGATCGTGGCGGGCGCGAACTGGGGCTATAACGTGATCCGTCCGCTGGCCGGCACGCTGCCCGAGGATTTCCATGAAACCACGATGATGCACATCCTGGTCGACATGGACCGGCTGGTGTGCACGCTGCCCTGGGGCACCGAACTGCCGATGGCGCCGTTCTTCGGCGTGATGGGCGTCGCCCCGCCGCCCGCGTTCGGCCGCATCGCGTCCAAGGAGCCGCGGGTGCATGGCGGCAATATGGACAACAAGGAGCTGACGGCGGGATCGACGCTGTTCCTGCCGGTCTGGGTACCGGGGGCGAATTTCTCGGTCGGTGACGGGCACGGCGTGCAGGGCGATGGCGAGGTCTGTGTCACCGCGCTGGAAATGTGCCTGACCGGCACGTTCACCTTCACCCTGCACAAGGGCGGCGGTCCGTCGAACCCGCTGCTGAAGATGCCACGTGCAGAGTCGGCCACGCATTTCATCACCATGGGGATGAACGAGGACCTGGACCAGGCGATGAAGCAGGCGCTGCGGGAAATGATCGCCTTCATCTGCGGGCGCACCAACCTGTCGCGCGAACAGGCCTATGCGTTCTGCTCGCTGGCGGTGGACTTCCACGTGACGCAGACGGTGAATGGCGAGAAGGGCGTGCATGGGCTGCTGAAGAAGGGCCTGCTGTTCTGAGGCCGGGGGACACATCGTCATGAACGACAGGCACGCGCAATACACCGCAACCGAGCCGGCACGGCTGACCGGCGCCGAGATGGCGGCGCTGATCCGTGCCAGACAATTGTCGTGCGAGGAACTGGCGCGGTCCTGCCTGGCCCGCATCGCCGCGCGCGACGTGGCGGTGAAGGCCTGGCTGTGGCTGGACCCGGACCATGTGATCCGCCGGGCGCGCGAGATGGACAAGCTGGCGCCGCGCGGCCCGCTGCCGCCGCGCGGCCCGCTGCACGGGCTGCCGTTCGGCGTGAAGGACGTGATCGACACGGCGGATTATCCGACGACCCAGAACTCCCCGATTTATGACGGGGTGAAGGTGGGGCGGGACGCGGCCTGCGTGGCGATCGTGCGCGGCAACGGCGCGCTGATCATGGGTAAGACCGACACGGTGGAGTTCGCATCCGGCGGACGCAAGGCGCTGACCCGCAATCCGTACAACCCCGCCCATACGCCGGGCGGGTCGTCGTCAGGCTCGGGCGCGGCGGTGGGCGATTTCCAGGTGCCGTTCGCGTTCGGCACGCAGACGGGCGGGTCGCATATCCGGCCGGCGTCATTCAACGGCATCTATGGCATGAAGCCGACCTGGGGCGTCGTCAGCCGCGAGGGCGTGCGGATGTCGTCGATGACGCTGGACACGGTGGGCTGGTACGGCCGGTCGGTGGACGACCTGATTCTGGTGGGCACCGCGTTCCGCATCCCCGAGGACCCGCTGGCGGTCGATGTGAAGGGCCTGAAGGTGGGGCTGTGCCGCAGCCCGGTATGGCATGCCATCGAACCGGGCGGCGCGATGGCGCTGGAAACCGCGGCCGGGCGGCTGGCCGAGGCGGGGGCCATCGTCACCGACCTGGAACTGCCGGAACCGTTCAGTCGGCTGCACGACGCGCATACATCCATCGTGAACGCCGAGGGTGGTGCGTCGTTCCTGCCCGAATATGTGAACGCGCTGGACAGGCTGGCCCCCGACCTGCGGGCGAAGGTGGACAACGTGCTGCAGATCACGCCCGAGAGGCTGCTGGGCGCCTATGCCCTGGCCGACCGGTGCCGCCCGATGCTGGACGGCATGTTCGGCCCCGACCTCGATGTCATCCTGACGCCATCCGCCCCGGGCGAGGCGCCGGCCGGGCTGCACACCACCGGGGATGCGGTGTTCAACCGGATGTGGACGCTGCTGCACGCCCCGAATGTCGGCATCCCCTGCTGCCATGGGCCGGCCGGCCTGCCCGTGGGCGTCACCCTGGTCGGGCGGCGCCTGGCGGATGCTCGGCTGATGGCGATCGCGAGAGCGGTGGCCCCGGTGATCGACGCCGACCCGAACGCCGGCCTGCGGGCGCTGTGGGCCGAGCAGGCCGCCCCATCCTGCCCATCGCCCGGGGTTGTGCCGTAAGGGAGCAGACCCCACTATCGGCTGGAGAGAGTTTGATTTCTGGCCAGGATCCGATGCCATCCGACGTTTCCCCCCTGCCGGCCGAGGCTGATACGGCAACACCGATCCTGCGCGGGATTCACCGTGCCGCGTCGGAGCTGCGCCGTGGCGTGCCGGTCGTGCTGGCCGGCGAGGCGCCGCTGGTGCTGCTGGCGGCGGAAACCGCGGGACCCGCCGCGATCGCCGAGATGCGTGCCCTGGGCTCCGCCGCCCCGGTCCTGCTGCTGGCCCCGGTGCGGGCGGCCGCTGCCATC
>CAYZKM010000436.1:0-4617 GCA_964478525.1 uncultured Bifidobacterium sp. | reverse complement strand
AGTGCTCTACCACTGAGCTACAGCAGCGCCGCGCCGGAAACGCGCGCGGTTCATAAGGGCTTGGCCGCCGCACCGCAAGCCCGTTTTCGCCCGCTCGCCGTCCCGCCTCGCCGGAAACCGCTTTGACCCAGATCAAAGCCGACCCCGCGCCACCCCGCTAGCATGGGTCCATCAGGCTGAGGGAGGCCTCACATGGCACATGGCAGCACCAATCAACACAATGACGGCCTGATGGCCCGCGCGCTGGAATGGCTTCTCGCGCGCGGGGGCGCCAAGGCGGCGCCGACCTATCTGTCGGAGTCGGACCTCCGCTACATGGCCAACGATCTCGGGATCACGCAGGCCGACCTGCTGGATGTGCTGCCCCGCGCGGCCGACAACAGCCTGCTGATGGACCGGATGATGCGCGCGCGCGGGCTGAACCCGGACGAGGTGCGGCGCATGCCCGCCGCCATCGTGCGCGACCTGGAGCTGACCTGCTCCCGCTGCGCCGATGCCCGCCGCTGCCGGCGCGACCTGAATGCCGGCAGCGCCGACGCCAACTGCCACGATTATTGCGGCAACGCCGAGACCTTCGACGCCATGCTGCAGGACCGCCACCCGACCTGACCCGCCCGGCCCGCCGGCGGGGTACCCTACCCGCCGGGCCGGCCAGCCCGGTGATACGGGTGCCCCGCCGCGATCGCGCGCGCCCGGTACAGCTGCTCGGCCAGCATCCCCCGCACCAGGAAATGCGGCCAGGTCAGCGGGCCCAGCGACAGGATGTGATCGGCACGCGCCAGGACCGGGGCGTCGAGGCCCTCGGCACCCCCGATCAGGAAGCACACCGGCCGCCCCAGGCCCAGCCAGCGCTCCACCAGCGCGGCCAGGCGCGCGCTGTCGGGCGCGGCGGGGCCGAGGTCCAGCGCCACCACGAAGGCATTGGCCGGCAGCGCGGCCAGCAGGGCCGCCCCCTCCCGCCGCTTGATCTCGGCCGGGGCACCGCGCCCCTCGGGGATCTCGACCAGGCCCAAAGGCGGGCGCAGCCGCGCGGCATAGCGGGCGAACAGCCCGGCCTCGGGCGCGTCGCGCAGCCGGCCGATCGCAATCACCTGCATCATCCCGCCCCGTCCACCCTGTCGCGCATCCTCGCCCGGCCTCATGCCGGCGCCAGGCTTTCAACCATGGCGGCAGCCTCCACCACAACCGACCGCGAACGCCGCCCCCGCTGATGCCCCCTTGCGGACCGGCCCGGCTGCACGGACCATGCGCGCCCGACGCAGAAGGAGCACCGCATGTCCTGGCCCACCCAGCACGGCATCCACCAGGCGGGCGACGTCACGCTGCAATCCTCGGCCGTGCTGCGCGATGCCAGGCTGTCCTGGAAGACGCATGGCACGCTGTCGCCGGCCAGGGACAATGTCATCGTCTATCCGACCAGCTACTCGGCGCGCCATCCGGACCTGGAATGGCTGATCGGCCCGGACGGCATCCTGGACCCGACGCGGTGGTTCATCGTGATCTGCGACATGTTCGGGAACGGGCTGTCGTCGTCACCGTCCAACACAGCGGACTACCCGACCCTGGTGACCATCCACGACAACGTGACGGTGCAGCGCCAGGCGTTGCGGGCACTGTTCGGGATCGACCGCGTGGCCTGCGTCTATGGCTGGTCGATGGGCGCGCTGCAGGCCTATCACTGGGCCGCGCTGTTCCCCGACGCGGTCGATCGGATCGTGGTGAATTGCGGGGTGTCCGCGACCGCGGTGCACAACCGGGTGTTCCTGCGCGGGCTGATGGCGACACTGGAAGCCGCGCCCGAGCATATCGGCAACGGCCGGTTCACCGCGCAGCCCCGGGCCGCGCTGCGCGCCTTCGGGCGGATCTATGCCGGGTGGGCGCTCAGCCAGGATTTCTATCGCGCGCGGCTGCACCTGGCGGACGGCCCGGTCGGCAATCTGGGCGCGGCGGACCTGGAAACCTTCCTGCACCGCGACTGGGAACAGCGCTTCGGCGCGCGGCCGGCGGCAGACCTGTATGCGCAGCTGATGACCTGGGACGCGGCCGATATCAGCGCGAACGAGTTGTATGACGGCGACCTGGAGAAGGCCCTGCGCGCGATCAGGGCACGCGTGCTGCTGATGCCCGGCGAGACGGATCTGTATTTCCGCGTGGCCGACAACGCGGCGGAACTGCCCGTGCTGGCCAACGCGGTGCTGAAGCCGATCCCCAGCATCTGGGGCCACCGCGCGGGCAACCCGGTGGTGAACGCGGCGGACACGGCGTTCATCAAAGCGGCCGTCCGCGAACTGCTCGCCGGGTAGGGGTCGGCCATCGCCGCCGCCCGGGCGCGCCGAGCACGCCGAGCACGCGCGGGCGAGGCGCGCACGGGCGGGATCACCGTTGCCTCGGCTGGACCGGCCGGGTTATTCTGAACGAACCATGAACATCCCCGGCCGGTTCCCCACCCCGACAGCCCCCGCCCATCCCCCGATCACAGCGGCCCGGTCCGGCGGAAACCCGCCATCGCGATTTTCGTACGGTCCAACCCCATGTCCCGTGAGAAATCCATCCGCCCCACCCCTCGCCCCGCTCTTGACCCGGCACTTCCCGACCCGCCAGAACTGCCCCACCAAGACAGGGAGGCCCAGCCCATGCCCGCGACCGTCAACCGCATCAATCCCGCCACCGTGCGCGCGCCGACCGGCTATAACCACGCGATCGAGGTCATCAATCCCGAACGCCGGGTCATCATCGCCGGCCAGGTCGGGGTACGCCCCGACGGCGCGATCCCCGACACGGCCGAGGGCCAGATCGCGCAGGCCTTCGCCAACCTGACCGCCATCCTGGCGGCCACCGGCCTGACCACCGCCAGCCTGGTCAAGACCACCGTCTTCCTGACCGATCGCGCGCACCTGCCCGCCTTCCGCGCCGAACGGACCAGGGTGATGGGCGATCAGGTCCCGGCCTCGACGCTGCTGTTCGTCGCCGGCCTGGCCGATCCCCGCTTCGTGGTGGAAATCGAAGGCGAGGCGGTGGCCTGACATGGACCTGATGCGCCGCAATACCGTGGGCGATGGCGTCCGCCGCGCCGCCCGCCTGTTCCGCGACCGTGACGCTCTGGTGTTCGCCGACCGGTGCTGGAGCTTCAACGACCTCGACCGCGCCGCCGACCGCGTCGCGCGCCACTTCGCCGATCTGGGCCTGCGCCAGGGCGACCGGATCGCCGCCTATGGGCGGAACTCGGACGGGTATTTCATCGCCTGGCTCGCCTGCGTGCGCGGCGGGTTCGTCCACGTGCCCGTCAACTACGCCCTGACCGGCGAGGAACTGTCCTACATCGTCCGCCAGTCCGGGGCGCGGATGGTGATCACCATGGCGGCACTGGCCGCCAACCTGGCCGCCATCGCGGTCGAGCACACGCTGCAGTTCGATGACCTGATCCCGATCGCCCGCGACCCGGCCGCGCCGGTGGGCGCCGAAGCCGAACTGGACGACGATTCGCTGGCGCAGATCGTCTATACATCCGGCACCACGGCAGCGCCGAAGGGCGCGATGATGACGCATCGCGCGATGATGTCGCAGTACTATTCCTGCATCTACAACATGGAATACACCGGGTCCGACCAGGCGCTGGCCGCGCTGCCGCTGTACCACACCGCCCAGACCCATGCCTTCACCATGCCGCAGCTGCTGGTCGGCGCCCGCACCGTGCTGATCGAGGCACCCGAGCCCGCCACCGTGCTGCGCCTGGTCGAGGCCGAAAGGATCACCTCGTTCTTCGCCCCGCCCACCGCCTGGATCAGCCTGCTGCGCCACCCCGACTTCGCCACCCGCGACCTGTCGTCGCTGGAAAAGGTCTATTACGGCGCCTCGATCATGCCGGTGCCGGTGCAGCGGGAGCTGCGTGACCGCCTGCCCCGCGCCCGCCCGTTCAACGCCTATGGCCAGACCGAGATCGCCCCGGTCGCGACCATCCTGCGCCCCGAGGAACACGACGCCCGCCCCGCCTCGTGCGGACGGCCGGTGCTGAACGTGGAAACCCGCGTCGTCGACCCCGACATGAACGACGTCCCGCCCGGCACGCATGGCGAGATCGTGCACCGCTCGCCGCAATTGCTGACCGGATACTGGGACAAGCCCGAGGAAACCGCCGAGGCGTTCCGCGGCGGATGGTTTCATTCCGGCGATGTCGGGTATTTCGACGACGAGGGATACCTCTATATCGTCGACCGCATCCGCGACGTGATCAACACCGGCGGCGTGCTGGTCGCCAGCCGCGAGGTGGAGGAAGTGCTGTTTACCCACCCGGCGGTCTCGGAAGTCGCGGTGGTGGGCCTGCCCGACGACAAATGGATCGAGGCGGTCACCGCGTTCGTCGTCCTGCGTGATGGCCACGCACCCGATCGCGCCGCCCTGACCGCCCATGCCCGCGCGCACCTCGCCCCGTTCAAGCTGCCCAAGCAGATCGTCTTCGTCGATGTCCTGCCGAAGAACACCGCGGGCAAGCTGCTGAAGCGCGAGCTGCGGCGCCAGTTCACCGGCGGCTGAGCCACCGGTGAGGCCGGCGCGGCAACCGCCCCTATCCGATCAGCCGCCGCCGCACCCGCGCCGACAGGAAGTCGATCACCCCGACCG
>CAYZKM010000435.1:430-4618 GCA_964478525.1 uncultured Bifidobacterium sp. | reverse complement strand
CTGCACGTCCTCGATGGCAGGCCCAGCCCATCCTATCAGCAGGGCATTCTGGCCGCGATGCGGACCGCGATGCTCGCGGGCGAAACAACGGCGAAGACCGATCTGCTCGAAGCGCGCTGGCACAAGAGCGGGTCAGTGCATCTCATCTTCACGCGGTCCGACCTACTCGAACAGGCCAACCGGATCATCGCGGAGCACTTCGGCGCCACGCTCGGAGCGAGCCACCGGGCGCGGCAGCGTGGATGAAATCGATCAACCCAAGGAAAGGAGCATGAACAGCATGATCAGTTTGGAACGAGTGCGTGCCAGGGAAGAGTTCGCGGCTGAGCGGGCCCGGTTCACCCGCCTCATGGCCGACCTGGCCCTGATGTGCGACCAGGACTTTCGCTCCATGCCCGGCCGGCCGACGTGGCTCGACGTGGCCCGTCTGCGCGAGACCAACCGGCTTCTAATTGCCGCGACCGACGACCACTTCAGCCGGAAGCAGCCGCCCAATGCGGCGCAAGAGCGCGCCATGCAGATCGCGGCGGACCAGAGCGATGACGACCTGGACGTGATGCAGGTCATGCAGCAACGGCTCACCGCGCGCCCCGTGGTGGTCCTTTGAGCGAGCGCGCGAACGAGCCGGTCGTTCGGTGCCCATACTGTCTCGCGCCGGCCCAGCGGTTCGGTTCGGCGCGCGAGGTGGACCGGTTCAACGGGCGCGACGATGGGCCGGTGTGGGGCTGCTCTCCGTGCCGGGCCTGGGCCAGGGTATCTCAGGCGACGGGCTTGCCCACGGCCAGGCTTGCCGATGGCCATCTCAGGGCGCGCCGCGGTCGCCTGATGGAGTTGTACGTGCCGCTCGTTCATTATCGTGCCTCGCGCGACCGGACGAGCTACCGGGAGGCGGAGCGATTTGTGAAGCAATGGCTGGCCGATGCGATGAAACTGCCGGATGGCTCTGCAGATGGATTCCTGATCGGCTGGCTCGACCTGACCCAGGTCAATCGGGCCATCGCCGAATGCTCCCAGGCGGTCACTGAGTCGTTACGACAAAAGACTTGAACGAGCCGCGAGGCAGAGTTACCACAACGAGAGACGCAGCGGGACGGCCCGCCGCGCAAGGCAAAGGAGGCCTGACAATGAAGACATCCCGATCCTCGACACAATTCGTTCTGACCCACGCGCACCTGATCGGTGTGGGCCAGCGCCAATCCGCTCTCGCGGCGCAGATCCGGTCGCGCGGCATCGACGGCGCGCTCGAAGTGGTCGACCAGATGGGCGGCGTGTCGCAGCGCATCGGACTGGCGCGCACGTTGGTCAAGGCGGTCGGGCAGGCCGGCCAGATCCCCGCGTACCGGATCGAGTCCTACCCACGGAAGCGGTGGGGCGACGGGGCCGAGGTGACCGATCGCGTGGTCTACATCCCGAACCTGACATGGACCCACAACAAGCGGGGCCGACAGGTCGGGCGGGTCGAATGGATGCCGGCCTGGGTCGTGACAGCCCGGGGCTCGGCTCCGGCGCTCGTTAGGCCGTTGCCGCGATAGCGTCTGCCCAGGAGAAACGACGATGGCCACACGCCGGAAACTGCCAGATGACGTTTGGTATACACCCGCAAAGGGCGGCATCTACATCTCGTGGAATGGTCGCGCCGACGGGGCGATCTACACCACATCAGATCGCGGCATAGCCCATGGCGAGCAGGTTGACGACGAGGGAATAGGATGGCGCCACACCGGCATGGAAGGTGCGGACGGCGGATGCAGCCAGCGCCGCATCACGCGGCTGGTCGTGGAAGACTGGGCTTGATCCGCCGAGAGATATCGCGATGACAGAGGCACCCGACATGGCCTGGACGCCCATCACTCTGACGGGCGTGCAGCGCAAGCACGCGGATCGCGTGGGAGGATGCGAAATTGTTCTGCCTTGGCCGGAAGGGCTGCCCTCGGGCAAGCCTCTGGCCGAGGGCACTGAACGGGACGCGACCCGCGCGGAGCACGCCTCGGCCGAACAGATCGTCCTGCCGGCGGCCAAGGCGGCCGGCCTGGTGCCAGTGCGCAGCGTCGTCGCGATGCTGCAGCGCCCGAATGGTCTGCCGCGCGAGGGCGCTGTCGAGCAGCACTTGGTCGTGTTGTTGATCGGACACCGCTGGGTTCACGCCCGCGGCGCGCGACCGCCCATGCAGTCCTGGCATCGGATCGAGGCGATCCGCCGCCTGACGTGACGACCGACCGCGTGATTTTCAACGGCCGCTGAACCATAGGAGAGACGAAGATGACCGACGGGGGGTGGACTTGGATCACAGCCCGCAGCCACACTGGCACCGATGCAATATTGGCATCGAAAAATTCTGACGCCGCCGTAACGCGCTTTGTTGAACGGGCACAAAATCGCGGGGCAATCCTGGAATGGGTCGACAAGCCGGTTGGTCGGCATTGGGATGGATCGAAGATGACCGAGGCCGATAACCGTCGGTACGGCGCGTGACGCCGTTCGGACTGCTCTGCGATCACTGCGGCCTGTCCGAGCGTGTCGCGGCGGCGCTGTTCAAGGTGCCGGAGAACCAGATCCAGAAGTGGCGGTCGGGACGCAGGACAGCGCCGGTCGGTATCATGGCCGAATTGCGCGCCCTTGACAGGATGATCGAACGCGCCGCTCGTGAAGCAATCGCCACGATCATCGAGCGCCGAGAACCAGAGAACGCGATCTGCGTCGTGCTGGGTCACGCGGTCGACGATCACGAGGCGCTGTCGCTGGGATGGCCGAGCGTCGATGTGCAAGCCGCGATGCTGCGCCGGGTCGTGGCCGGCATGCCGGAAGATCTGATCTGCGCTCTGGTTCCACGAGGATCGACGGTCGTGACAGCAGCCGCGGCAGATGCGAATGGTCGCTAACGGTACGCGACAAATCGATCGTTGCCGAGATGCCATCCATGGCAGTTGGGACAGCGGTACACGCTCCGGGTCTTGTGCCTGATCGAGTGCTTCGCCTTCACCGCCGCGGAGTAGCTGTCATGGCGCAGCTTGCCCGTGCATCCCCGCACATGGTCCGTCTCCGGCTCGGGCAAGCCGGCCTTGAGATAGGCGGGCGGCATTAGCGGTAGCACTTCCCGAACGGTTGCCGCGAGATGGGCGGGTTGAACTGATAGACTGAGCCGGGCGGCTGTTCGGAGAACTTCCAGCCACGCCCTGCCGAGTATTCGAGGCCGCCATAAGCCACTCGGGGGACGGTTCGACACCCGGACCGCCACCCCTTGCCAACGGTCCACTCCATCCAGGTCATGCGGATCGACCCGTCACCCGATCCAACCGGATCCAACGAGAAGCTCGCCGCCTGAATCTGGACCGACACGATCGGCAGGCCCGCGGCCCAGGGCCGGAAGTAGGTCTGCACAACCGGCGTGCCGGGCTCGTCGTTGTCGTTCATCGCTTCGCTCCGTAGGGTTGCCACACCGTCAAGCCAGCAGCCCGGGCCTTCCGGATCATGTCCGCCGTGCCTGCGCCGCCAGGCATCGCCACGACGCCGTCAGGCTGGCCGACCCGGATCATCTTCGCGTTGCGCTCCGGACCGGCCGCGCGCGAGATCTTGCCGTTGCAGTCGAACCACCAGGCCCAGCAGATCCAGTGCGGCACCTTCCTGCGGATCGCCCAGGTCCCGGCCTGCCAGTCGGCGCCGAATAGCGTGTCTGTTTCGCGGTCCCTGCTGACCTGCCCGCCCTCGATCAACAGCGTCACGCCGTGCTTGCGATGGACAGCGTCGAGGGCCGCATCCATGCGGTCCTGATCGTTCCAGTTTCGGCCGCCGCAGACCAGGACGCGCATGCGTCAGAAGAGTCCCAACTGCGTCCCGACCGGCGGAAGCCAGCAGCGCAGGCATTTCCCTGACGCTGGCCTGCCAGCGCGCACGAGGATGTGCCCAGCCTCGGAATAGATCGGAGAATCGCCGGCGTCGTAGCAGACCACTTCCGCGGATCCGCACGCGCATCGGATCGGAACAGCGGTGTCGGGATCCCGCACCTGGCCGACAGGATCGAGCGTTTCGCTCATGCCGCCTCCTGGTCCGGCACCCACTGATAGACGGCCTTGCGATGCTCGGGGCACCACGGTCCTTCGCCCCGCTCGAACTCCGCCGTGCAGAACAGGAACGGTGGGGCATCGCCGTACGGGTAGCAGCCCCGCGTCCCTGCGCGCGCAGCGCGTCAGC
>CAYZKM010000435.1:0-420 GCA_964478525.1 uncultured Bifidobacterium sp. | reverse complement strand
GCGTATCCGGTCGGCACGACCGTCTCTGTCACACGGGTCGGTGCGACTGGATGGCCGAAGTCGACCGTGGTCACGACCTTCGGCTTCGCGCGAGGCCTGTGCCTGGGTTTCCTGTCGCGGACCCGATCGTCGGGCGGGCGCTGGGGTTGCGTGTACGTGATCAGTCCAAGCACTCGCATCTTTTGGCGCTTCGCCTGGATCGCTCTGATGTCTCGGCCTGGCAGCAAACCGGCGAACTCCGAGGCCGGCCGGGACGCGTTCGCGGTAAGGATTGCGATCTCCGCCTCGGTCCATGCATTCTTCGGAACCGGAACCACCGTCCTCCGCGTCCCGTCCCGCGCTGGCCTGATCCGCTTGGCCGGCTCGCGCCAGGGCAGCGGTGAACCAGCGGCGCGCCACGCCTTGATGTCTTCCTTGTCC
>CAYZKM010000434.1:0-4620 GCA_964478525.1 uncultured Bifidobacterium sp. | reverse complement strand
ATGCGCCCCGCAGCGGCGCAGGTGCCGGTCCAGCGCGGCGGCGATGTCGGCGCGGGTCGGCGCGGGGTTGCGGTCCAGCAGCGCCTTGGCCGAGATGATGATGCCCGACAGGCAATAGCCGCACTGCCCGGCCTGTTCCTCAAGGAAGGCCTGTTGCAGCGGATGCGGGTCGGCGGCGGTGCCAAGGCCTTCCAGCGTGGTGACCGCCCGCCCGGCGACGGTGGCGACGTCGCGGGCGCAGGCATAGGCCGGCTCCCCGTCGACCAGCACCATGCAGGACCCGCATTGTTCCAGCCCGCAGCCATAGCGGGCACCCTTCAGGTCCAGATGGTTGCGCAGCACGTCCAGCAGCGGCGTGTCGCCGGCCGCCTCGACCTGGACCCGACGCCCGTTCACCGACAATTCGACGGTCATGATCCCCTCCCCGGGTGGTTGGCCGCACTCTGCGGGACGGGCGGGGCCGGCTCAAGGGGTGGGGTGGCGCCGCTATCCCTCCGGCGGCACGTACCAGCTTGGCGTCCGCTTCTCCCGGAACGCCGTCGTACCCTCGTGGCCCTCGTGCGAGTGCCGCTGCGTCCAGCCCTCGTGCGACAGCATCGACACCTGCCGTTCGTCCAGCAGCAGGTCGTTGGCGCCCAGGAAGCTGGCCTTGGTCATCGCGATCGCGTTCGGCCCGCCCAGCAGGATCGCGTCGATCACGCCGGCCAGCCTGGTCTCGATGTCCGCCTCGGCCACCACCTCGTGCACCAGGCCGATCCGCTCGGCCTCGACGGCGCCGAAGCGCTCGCCGGTCAGGGCATAGCGGCGGGTGTGGCGCAGCCCGATGGCATTGACCATATGGGTGGAGATCGGGGTGGGCGACACGCCGACGCGGATCTCGGTGATGCCGAACTGCGCGTCCGGGGTGGCGAACGCGACGTCGACGCAGCAGACGATGCCCACGCCGCCGCCGAAGCAGGCGCCGTGCACCAGGGCGATGGTCGGCTTGGGGAACTCGTTCAGCAGCTGCATCGCCTTGGTCGTGGCATAGGACGCCGCATAATTCTGCGCCGGCGGGTAATGCGCCACCTGCCCCAGCCAGCGTATGTCGGCCCCGGCCTGGAAATGCTTCCCGGCCCCGCGGATGACCAGGCAGCGCACGGCCTCGTCGGCCGCCAGCTTTTCCAGCCCGCCGATCAGCGCGGCCAGCAGGTCTTCGTTATAGGCATTGCCGACTTCCGGCCGGTTGAGCGTCGCGGTGGCGACCCCCCGTGCATCGACCGACAACAGGACCAGATCCGCGCTCATGATACCACCTTCGCCGGGTCGGTATTGGCGCCGCAGACCAGGACGCCGACCCGTGCGTCGCTGGGCGGAGAGAACCGGCCGCACACCAGCGCGGCCAGGGCGGTGGCACCGCCGGGTTCGGCGACCAGGCGGAACCGGTCCCACAGCAGACGCTGCGCGGCCAGGATCGCATCATCGGGCACCAGCACCGCCGCGGCCACGAAATCGCGCGCGATCGGGAACATCAGCCCGCCCACCCGGCGCGCGCCCAGCGCGTCGGCGGCCAGGCCACCGACCGGGGCATCGACCGGTGCGCCGGCGCGCAGCGCGTCGTGCAGGCCCGGGCAGCCCTCGGGTTCCACGCTGATCACCTCGACGCTGCCGCCATACCAGGCGGCGATGCCGCCGATCAGCCCGCCACCCCCGGTCGCCACCAGAAGATGGGTCAGCTCGGGGGCGTCCATCTCGAACTCGCGGCCCACCGTCCCCTGCCCGGCCAGCACGTCGGCATGGTCATAGGCATGGATTTCCAGCGCCCCGGTCTCGGCCTGGCGTGTGCGCGAGGCCGCCAGCGCCTCGGCATAGGTCTCGCCGGTCTGCACCACCCGCGCCCCATAGCTGGCAACGCGCGCCACCTTGGCCGCGGGGGTGGTGGCCGGGACGAAGATCTCGGCGCTCACGCCCAGGGCGCGGGCGGCATAGGCGACGGCGGCACCGTGGTTGCCGCCCGACGCGGCGATCACCTGCCGGGGCAGCGATGGCAGCGACAGCAGCCGGTTGAACGCGCCGCGCGGCTTGAAGCTGCCGGCGTGCTGCAGCAATTCCAGCTTCAGCGCCACCGGCACCCCGCCGCCGCCGAGACCCAGCGAGGCGAGGGGCGCGCGCAGGATGGGGGTGTGCCGGACATGCGGCGCGATTCGGGCGGCGGCGGCGATGACATCGGAACGGGCGACCATGATGCGGGGAACGCTGGCACGGTGTCGCGGCCGCGACAAGCGTGGGCCGAGGGGGGCCACACGGGCCGGCGGGGCGTCAAGCACAAGATGCTTCCTTTCCGCTGCGATCCGGATCACAGTGCCGCCAAATGCAACCCAGACAACGCGTGCACGGAAGCTGCGCCGCTCGTGACGGAGCGGCCGTCCTGGTCATCGGACCGCCCGGGTCGGGCAAGTCCGACCTGATCCTGCGCCTGCTTGCCCGCGGCTTCGAGCTGATCGCCGACGACCAGGTGGAGATCGAGGACGGCGTCGCCTCGGCCCCGCCGGCGCTGGCCGGCCTGCTGGAAACCCGCGGCCTGGGCATCACCCGCCTGCCCCATGCCCCGCGCGGGCGCATCGCCCTGGTGGCGCAGCTGGGCGCGCCCGCCGCCCGCCTGCCGCACCCCGAAACCCATCCCGCCCTGGGCGTGCCATTGATCCGCCTGGACGCCACGCACCCCTCGGCGCCCGAGCGGATCGCGCTCGCGCTGGATTGCGCGCTGGGCCGAGCCTCGCAGGTGGCGGGGGCCTTCGCGGCATGATGGCGGCCGAACGCCTGCCGGTCGTGCTGGTCACCGGCCTGTCGGGCGGCGGCAAGGCGTCGATCCTGCGCGCACTTGAAGATATCGGCTACGAAGCCGTCGACAATCCGCCGCTGACGATGCTGGAGGAGATGATCGTCCGCGGCGACCGCAAGCTGGCGATCGGGGTGGATGCCCGCACCCGCGGCTTCGACGCGCTGCGGGTCCTGACCGCGCTGGAACGGTTGCGCCAGAACAGCGCCCTGCGCCCCGAGCTGGTGTTCGCCTGGGCCTCCGATTCGACCCTGCTGCGCCGCTATACCGAGACCCGTCGCCGCCATCCGATGGCCCCGCAGGGCCGGGTGACGGACGGGATCGAGGCCGAGAAGGCGCTGACCGCCCCGCTGCGCGAGCATGCCGACCTGGTGATCGACACCTCCGACCTGCCGATCGGCGCGCTGCGCACCCTGATCGAGAAGCGCTACGGCGCCGACGCCGATCCGGGACAAAGCCGGATGGCGGTGTCGCTGATCTCGTTCGCCTACCGCCAGGGCCTCCCGCCGGAAGCAGATCTGGTATTCGATGGACGCTTCTTGCGGAATCCCCACTACGATCCCGTATTACAGCCGCGGACCGGGCTCGATCCCGACGTCGGCGCCTATATCGCCGCCGACCCCGACTATGATATATATTTCACTCGTGTGACGGACCTTGTCGACCTGGTCTTGCCGAGGTTCGTGCAAGAAGGCAAAAAATACGCGACGATCGCGATCGGCTGCACCGGCGGAAAGCACCGCTCGGTTCATCTGGTCGAACGGCTGGCCGCCCATCTGTCCAACCGCCTGGCCGGGGAACGCCAGCAGCCCGGGACCGAGGCCGGCTGGCGACTGACTGTGACGCACCGCGAGCTCATGCGCGAAGGCCATGGGCTGGCAGCACGAACCGATAACCCTGTCCCGCGCCGGGATGCACATGAGATGGACGAGGCCGCGCGGTCCTCGCCGGTTCAGGCACAGGAGGCCTGAGGCAACACGATGTCCACTCATCACGTGTCCACCCCTAAAGACAGCAGGCTGTCGCGCGCGACAGCCGTCAGGGACGCCTCGATCCCTCTATGATCGGCATGGTCCTTGTCACCCACGGCCGCCTGGCCGAGGAACTTCGCTTCGCGATGGAGCACGTCGTCGGCTCGCAGCGCAACGTCGATACCGTCTGCATCGGCCCCGATGACGACATGGAAAACCGGCGGGCGGAGATCGAAGCCTGTATCCGGCGGTGCGACACCGGCGATGGCGTCGTACTGCTGACCGACATGTTCGGCGGCACCCCGTCCAACCTCGCCATCTCGATGATGGAACGCAAAGGCGTGGAGGTGATCGCCGGCGTCAACCTGCCGATGCTGGTCAAGCTGGCGAAGGTCCGGTCCAGCGAACCGCTGGAAATCGCGGTCAATTGCGCGGAAGAAGCCGGACGCAAATATATCGCCGCCGCGTCGCACGTGCTGCACGGCTGCCGCGGCAACGGCCACGCCGGCAAGGCCTATGCCGACAAGAGGTGCGCCGACAAGGAGTGTAAATGACCGAGGAGGACCCCGGCCCCGGGTCCGACCCCGCGACCACGGTCCTGTCGCGGACCGTGACCATTCCGAACAAGCGCGGCCTGCACGCCCGCGCCGCCGCCAAGTTCGTCACCCTGGCGGAACGCTTCGGCGCGTCGGTCGATGTCGAGAAGGACGGCCAGGTGGTCGCCGCACGGTCGATCATGGGCCTGATGATGCTGGGCGCCGGCCGCGGATCCACCATCGAACTGCGCGCCGAGGGCTGGGACGCCAAGGAGGCGCTGGACGCCCTGGCCGG
>CAYZKM010000433.1:0-4622 GCA_964478525.1 uncultured Bifidobacterium sp. | reverse complement strand
GGTCATCTATGTCTCGGGCGAAGAAGCCATCGCGCAAGTGAGGCTCAGGGCCGAGCGGCTCGGCATCGCCGATACCGCCGTGCTGCTCGCCGCCGAGACCAATGTCTCCGACGTCGTCGCCACCCTCAATGAGGGCGAGCCCCCAGCGATCGCGGTCATTGATTCCATCCAGACCTTGTGGTCGCCCGTCATCGAGGCTGCCCCCGGCACCGTCTCTCAGCTCAAGGCGGGATCGGAAGCCCTCATCCGCTTCGCCAAGCAGAAAGGCACCACCATCCTGCTCGTCGGCCATGTCACCAAGGAAGGCCAGTTCGCCGGCCCCAAGGTCATCGAGCACATGGTCGACACGGTACTCTATTTCGAGGGCGACCGCGGCCATCAGTTCCGCATCCTGCGCGCCGTCAAGAACCGCTTCGGCGCCACGGACGAGATCGGCGTCTTCGAGATGACCGAGGGCGGGCTGGCCGAGGTGCCCAACCCGTCCGCCCTGTTCCTGGCCGAGCGGCGGGGCAACGTGGCGGGCAGCGCGGTGTTTGCCGGGCTGGAAGGGACGCGGCCGGTTCTGGTGGAGGTGCAGGCGCTGCTGGCGCCCAACCCCGGCGGTTCGCCGCGCCGATCGGTCATCGGCTGGGACAGCGGCCGGCTGTCCATGCTGCTGGCCGTGCTGGAAACCCGTGCGGGCGTGCGGCTGAACCAGACCGATGTCTATCTGAACATCGCCGGCGGGCTGCGGGTCAGTGAACCCGCCGCCGATCTGGCCATTGCCGCGGCCATCGCCTCGGCCGCGTTCGAGAAGCCGACCAGCCCGGGAATGGTCTATTTCGGCGAGATCGGCCTGTCCGGCGAAATCCGCCAGGTCGCGCAGGCCGAGGCGCGCCTGAAGGAGGCCGCCAAGCTGGGATTCGACTCCGCCGCGCTGCCGCGACGCCTGGCGCATGGCAACCGGAAGCTGGCCGCGCCGGATGGGCTGCGGCTGGAGGAAATCGGCCACATCGCCGACCTGGTTGCGCGGTTCGCACCGGAATCGGCCGCGAAGGCGTGATCTCCGCTTGGCCCGCCGGCCGGATCGGACGATAAGCCGCCCGTGGCTTCGATGGCGGTCATATGACATGGGTTGACCTGGTGGTGCTGGCGGTCCTGGCCGTGTCAGCGCTTCTTGCGTTCATGCGCGGCCTGGTGCGGGAAGTGCTGGGCATCGGCGCCTGGGTTGCGGCGGTGGTGGTGGCGGTCGAGGGGCTGCCCTTCGCGCGCCCGGTCGTCCGCCGCTGGCTGGACGAGCCGGCCTGGGTCGACCCGATCGCCTTCGTCGTGGTCTTTCTTGTCGTGCTTGTGATCCTCTCGATCGTCGCCCGCCTGGTCGGTCGCAGCGTGCGCGGATCGGCGCTGGGTGGCGTCGATCGCAGCCTGGGCCTGGTGTTCGGCCTGGCACGGGGTGCCGTGCTGGTGATGTTCGCCTATATCCTGGGTGGCATGGCGGTTGCGATGGACCAGTGGCCGGACGCGGTCGTGCGGGCCCGGTCATTGACCCCGGCCTATGAAGGGGCCACGTGGGTCGTGCGTCGATTGCCCGAACAGTATCAACCGAGGGTCCCCCCGCCGCCCGAAGGGCGACAGGCGACGGCGGAGTCCCTGCTACGTGCGACGCCCCAGGGGCGCGCCACCGGCAACCGGTAGTCGATTGGGTCTGGAGCAGGAGAACTCAGGCATGGCGTTTCCGATCCGTGACGGCGAGGCAGACACCCTTCACGAGGAGTGCGGGGTCATCGGGGTCTGGAATGTCCCCGACGCGGCGGCGGTCACCGCCCTGGGCCTGCATGCCCTGCAGCATCGCGGGCAGGAGGCGACCGGCATCGTCAGCTATGACGGCACCCGCTTCCACTCCCATCGCGGAATGGGCCTGGTGGGCGACAATTTCGGCGACCGCCGGGTGATCGCCTCGTTGCCCGGCAGCATTGCCGTCGGCCATAACCGCTATGCCACCACGGGCGACACGATCCTGCGCAACGTGCAGCCGCTGTATGCCGATTTCGAGTTCGGCGGCTTCGCGGTCGCGCATAACGGCAACCTGACCAACGCCACCGCCCTGCGGCGGGCCCTGGTGCGGCGCGGCTGCCTGTTCCAGTCCACCACCGATTCCGAGGTGTTCGTCCACCTGATCGCCATCAGCCTGTATTCCACCGTCGTCGACCGCCTGATCGACGCGCTGAAGCAGGTGATCGGTGCCTACTCCCTGGTCGCGCTGTCGAACCAGGCCCTGATGGGCGTGCGCGATCCGATGGGCGTCCGCCCGCTGATCCTGGGCCGCATCGGCTCGGAGGGCACCGGCGGCTGGGTGCTGGCCAGCGAGACCTGTGCGCTGGACATCGTCGGCGCCGATTTCGTCCGTGATATCGAGCCTGGCGAGATCGTCGTGATCAACGACCAGGGCGTTCACTCGATCAAGCCGTTCAGCAAAGGCCGGGAACGGTTCTGCGTCTTCGAATACATCTACTTCGCCCGCCCGGATTCGGTGATGGAGGGCATGCCCGTCTATGACGCCCGCAAGCGCATCGGCGCCGAACTGTCCCGCGAATCGGGCGTGCCGGCGGATGTGATCGTCCCGGTCCCCGATTCCGGCGTGCCCGCGGCGATGGGCTATGCCGCCGACAGCGGCATCCCGTTCGATCTGGGCATCATCCGCAACCACTATGTCGGCCGCACCTTCATCGAGCCGACCCAGACCATCCGCTCGCTCGGCGTCAAGCTCAAGCACAACGCCAACCGCGCCGTGGTCAAGGGCAAGCGCGTCGTGCTGATCGACGATTCGATCGTGCGCGGCACCACCTCGGTGAAGATCGTCCGCATGATGTACGAGGCCGGCGCCACCGAGGTGCACATGCGGATTTCCAGCCCGCCGATCATGCATCCGGATTTCTACGGCATCGACACCCCGGAGCAGAATGCGCTGCTCGCCGCCACCCACACGCTGGAGGAGATGCGCGCCTATATCGGCGTCACCTCGCTCGCCTTCCTGTCGGTCGAAGGCATCTACAAGGCGGTGGGCTACGAGGGCCGCGACGCGCTTCGCCCGCAGTTCACCGATCACTGCTTCACCGGCGATTATCCGACCCGGCTCACCGATCTCGACAGCGAGCGCGGCAAGCAGCAGCTTTCGCTCCTCGCCGAAGCCGGTTAGGTCATCCCTTCGCTCCTTTCCCCCTCTCCCCCACATGCGTGGGGGCGAGGGGTTAAACGGAAAATTGCCGCAGGTTTACACGTGACATCTTCCCTCCCTCTCGCCGACCGCCTTGCCGTGGTCACCGGTGCCTCGCGCGGGCTTGGCCGTGCCATTGCGCTCACCCTCGCCAAGGCCGGCGCCCATATCGTGGCGGTGGCCCGCACCGAAGGCGGCCTCACCGAACTCGACGACGAGATCAAGGCGCTCGGCGGCCAGGCGACGCTGGTGCCGGTCGACATGAAGGACCTGCCGGCGCTGGATCGTCTCGGTGCTGCCATCTTCGAACGCTGGAAGAAGCTCGATATCCTGGTCGGCAACGCCGGCGTGCTCGGCAAGCTCACGCCGCTTGCCCATGTCGACCAGAAGGTGTGGGACGAGGTGATGGCGGTGAACGTCACCGCCAACTTCCGGCTCATCCGCTCGCTCGATCCGCTGCTGCGCATGTCGGATGCCGGCCGCGCCGTGTTCGTGACCTCTGGCCTCGCCCAGAAATGCTGGCCCTATTGGGGGCCCTATGCCATTTCCAAGGCCGCGCTCGAAGCCATGGTCAAAACCTACGCGGGCGAGAGCGCCACCACCAGTCTGCGCGTCAACTGCTTCAGCCCCGGCCCCACCCGCACCCGGATGCGCGCCCAGGCGATGCCCGGCGAAGACCCGGAAAGCCTGCCCACGCCGGAGACGGTAGCAAGCCAGATCCTCGATCTCTGCCTGCCAGGCTGGAACGACAATGGCGGCGTCTTCAAATACGACCCCGCTGGCCTTAAAAGGATGCCCGGATAGCCTTGCGCCGCAAGCGCCAGACCGTAGCGAGGTAACATGAGCGACTGGGACGTGATCCGCGCCTTCGCCGAAGCCCGCCGCAGCGAGCAGCCGCTCGCCCGCCTGCCCGAGCCCGTGCCGCCCGACATGACCCGCGCCTTCATCCTGCAAACCGCCATTGGCACCGAACTGGGCTGGACGCAGGTCGGCTGGAAGATCGGCTGCACCAGCGCCAGGGCCCAGAAGGCGCTGAACGCGCCCGGCCCATTTCCCGGCACCATGTATGCGAACCGCCTCTATGTGTCCGGCGATCACTTGCCGACCGCGCCCGCCAACAAGCGCTGCGTCGAGCCCGAGGTGGCTTTCACCATGGCCGAGTCCCTGCCCTTCCGGGGCCGCCACTACAAGCGCGACGAGGTGATGGCGGCGGTTGCGAGCGTTCATCCCGGCATCGAGATCGTCAGCCCGCGCACGCCCAAGGGCTTTGCCGATCCGGTGCCATGGTTCGTGGTCGATGGCGGCCTCAACCACGCCATGGTGCTGGGCGAGGCGCGAAAGCCGCTGGAGCCTTCCGCCTATGCGGGCCTCAAGGCCGGCGTGTCGTGGAACGGACGCAAGATGGAGGGCGGTGTTGGCGCCAATGCGC
>CAYZKM010000432.1:0-4659 GCA_964478525.1 uncultured Bifidobacterium sp. | reverse complement strand
CAAGATCGGCATGCTGGGTGACAGCGCGACGATCGCGACCGTGTGCGACGCCCTGGCCGCGTGCGCGACCGGCGTGCCGCTGGTGGTGGACCCGGTGATGGTCGCCAAGGGCGGGCACACCCTGCTGGCGCAGGAAGCCGTGGCGACGCTGCGCCGGCGCCTGCTGCCGCGCGCCACCGTCATCACCCCCAACCTGCCGGAGGCCGAGGCGCTGTCGGGCCTGACGATCCGCACCGAGGCCGATATGCGCCTGGCCGCGGCGGCCCTGCTGGCGCTGGGCGTGCCCGCGGTGCTGCTGAAGGGCGGGCATCTGGACGGCGACACGCTGGTCGACCTGCTGGCCACCGCCGATGGGATCGAGGCGTTCTCGGCCCCGCGCATCCAGACCCGGCACACGCATGGCACCGGGTGCACCACGGCCTCGGCGGTCGCGGCGGGCCTGGCGCAGGGCCTGGGGCTGCGCGACGCCGTGCTGCGCGCCCGCGCCTATGTGCGCGCCGCTATCGCCGCCGCCCCCGGATATGGTAGCGGGCACGGGCCGCTGGATCATGCCGTGACGTTCGATCCCGGCCGGCTCTGACCCCGGGGGAGAACCATGCTGCCGCGCGCGATCCTGTTCGACATGGATGACACGCTGATCTCGGCCTATGCCCAGCCGGAACTGGCCTGGCAGGCGATCACCCGGGAGTTCGCCGAAGCGCTGCATCCGCTGCCGCATGGCGTGGTGGCCGACGCCATCGCCGTCGCGGCCGATGCGTTCTGGTCGGACGAGGAACGCCATCGCCAGGGCCGCCTGCAGCTGACCGACGCGCGCAGCGGCATCGTCGCCGACGCCTTCGCCGCCCTGGCCGGCGCCGGCCACCGCCCGCCGCCGGCCGAGCTGACCGGGCGGATGGCGCAGCGGTATGGCAGCTATCGCGAGGAGAAGATGTACTTGTTCGACGGCGCGCACGATGTCGTCGACTGGTTCCGCGACCGCGGCGTGCGCCTGGCACTGGTGACCAACGGCACCAGCGAGGCGCAGCGCGCCAAGATCGAACGGTTCGACCTCGGCCACCGGTTCCATCACATCCAGATCGAAGGCGAGCACGGGTTCGGCAAGCCAGACGAGCGCGCCTATCGCCATGCGATGGCAGTGCTGGGCGTGGAACCGAACGATACCTGGATGGTGGGCGACAATCTGGAATGGGAGGTTGCGGCACCCCAACGGATCGGCATCCACGCGATCTGGCACGACGCGATCGGGCGCGGCCTGCCGGTGGGGTCGCCGGTGAAGCCGGACCGGATCATTCGTTCCCTGACCGAGTTGCTGCCAGGCTCGCTCCGCCGCTAGCGCGCTTTCCGGCTGACCGTAAACGGTCAGCGCGCGCTATCTTATTGTCTGATCGCATGATCGACCCGCTGCCACGGTTCCGCTCAGCGTGATCATGCTCTAGACTGGCCCCCGGGATCGAGGGGTGGAACGAAATGCCCGACGCAGGAACGCTCGCGAATGTCGAGAACAGGCTGATCACCGCGCTGGAAAACCTGGCGACACTTCGGATCACCACTGTCGTCGGCAAGATGAATGTCGAGATCAAGAACGGCCAGAACGCGGGCGACCGTCTGAACGTCGAGGTCACCAGCGCGAACGATCCGGACCCGGAATGCGCCACCACCTCGATCGACCTGATCGGGGGCGACATCACGGAGATCAGGACCGGGAAATTCGCCGCCGATGGCGAATACGCCAGGATCCATGATGCCGCCGTCGCGAACGCCACGAAGATCATCGCCAGCAATGTCGAAACGATGAAACAGGCCCTGGTGAGCCTGCGGTCCCTGCTGGCCCGCTAGCGGTGTTCCGCTGGTTCCGTTCCCGATCATCCGCCCCCGCCGCGCCGGCACGGTCGACCTCGCCGGTCGCGGCCGCCCTGTCGGGCGTGGCGGAACGGCTGCTGACGCTGGAGATCAATACAATCGTCAAGGCAGGCATGTCGGCGCAGAAGATGCCCGAGGTGCCGCTGACCCTGCATCTGATCGCCCGGGCCTATGGCGATTTCCTGGATCGGATGCACAGGCTCGCCCCGCGCGCGGATGGCGCGGCCTGGCAGGCGGCATGGGACCGGGAAGCCGGCAGGAATGGTGCCGACGATTTCCGCGATCTGATCCGCCACCAGGAAGCGGTGCGGCAGGCGCTGGCCTTGCGGGGCGGCGACGATGGCGAGATGTCGGCGATTCTGGTGCGTATTCGCACCAATTGTGGCCAGGTCGTCTCGGCCCTGAACGCGCTGAAGGCCGCCTGTGACCAAAGCCACGAGGATTTCGACGGCTTCTTCGGGCGCACTTTCGACGAGGTGAACGCCGCGATCGTCGACCCGGCGAAGACGCAGCCCACCATGCCGTCCGATTTCTCCCTGCTGGTCCGCAAGGCGTGGGACATGGGCACCGAGACCGTGGTCATGCAGACCAGCCTGCAGATCGACGGCGATGTCGTGACCCGCATGTCGCCGATGGTACTGGGCACCGAGGGCGGCAGGCCGCTGTACGACGATGCCGGCCGCGGTTTCATCCGCGGCATCCACCACGAGGCGCTGGGTTCGGCAACCGGGCAGTGGCAGTCGCTGTTCCAGCTGGTGGGAACGCTGATCGGCGGCCTGGCCGACCGCGTCTTCCCCCGCAAATAGGACGCGCCCCGATGGCCTGGCGCCATCTGCCCTTCGGTGTCCGCCGGCTGCTGGACCTGCGGGACCTGGCTCGCGACGGCATGGAGGTCCTGACGCCCGAGGAAACGCCGCGGGTCCGCACCGTCATCCAGCTCGACGGCGACATGATCAACGCCATCGACGGCACCTGGCTTTCCGGCAGTCCGGACGACCTGGCCCCCACCCTCCGCCTGCATCGCGCCAATCTCGATCGCCGCCTGGCCCGTTTGCGGCGGCCGTTCGTGCTGGTCACCTGGTTCAGCCGGACCGTCGCCGCCATCCCGATGGCGCTGGCTGCTCCGATGGCATGGCGGGCGGGAACGATGTGGTGGGTGGCCGCGTGTCTCGTCTCGCCGGTGGCGGGATGGTGCATCCACCGCGTCCTGCACGCCGCCATGCGCAGGGCGGTGCTGCGCCGGCTGCATGCGGTTGTTTGACCCTACCCGCGGTGATCCAGCCCGATATCCAGCACCGTCGCGCTGTGCGTCAGCCATCCCGCCGACAGCAGGTCGACCCCTGACGCCGCGATGGCCGGCGCGGTGTCGGGGCGGATGCGGCCCGAGGCTTCGGTGATCGCCCGCCCGTCCACGATGCCCACTGCCTCGCGCAGCATGTCGGGACCCATGTTGTCCAGCAGCACGGCATCGACGCGCAGCGTCATCGCCTCGCGCAGCTGGTCCAGCGTGTCGACCTCCAGCTCGATCTTCACCAGATGCCCGACGCCGGCGCGCGCGCGTTCCACGGCCGGCTTCACCCCGCCGGCGATGGCGACATGGTTGTCCTTGATCAGCACCGCGTCATCCAGCCCGAAGCGGTGGTTCGATCCGCCGCCCACCCGCACCGCGTATTTCTGCGCGATGCGCAGCCCGGGCATCGTCTTGCGCGTGCAGCAGACCTGCGCCCGCGTGCCGGCGATGGCATCGGCGATGCCGCGCGTGGCGGAGGCGACCCCGCTCAGATGCCCGAGGAAGTTCAGCGCCACCCTCTCGGCCGTCAGGATGGCGCGCGCGGACCCGGCCACCGTCGCGATCAGGTCGCCCGGCTGCAGGCGGCTGCCATCCGGGCGATCGACGGACAGCCGGATGTCCGGATCGATCAGGCGGAACGCGGTCAGCGCATAGTCCAGCCCGGCCACCACGCCGGGCTGGCGCGCCACCATCGCGCACACCGTCCGCGCATCCGCCGGCACGATCGAGTCGGTCGTCAGATCGCCGGCGCGACCCAGATCCTCCAGCAGCGCGGCACGCACCGATGGTTCGATCATGATCGACGGCAGGGGGGGAACAGACATCGGCGTGCTCCTACACCGCGACCATGCGCTCGACCGAGCGGCGGGCGCGGTCCATCAGTGCCGGGTCGATCGTCACCTCGTGCGTCATGGTCTCCAGCGCGCGCCGGATCTTCGGCAGGGTGATCCGCTTCATGTGCGGGCACAGGTTGCACGGGCGCACGAACGAGACGTCGGGGTGGTTCACCGACACGTTGTCGGCCATCGAGCATTCCGTCAGCAGCACGACCCGCGATGGCTTCCGGGTGGCGACGAAGCTGTTCATATCGGCGGTGGAGCCGGCGAAGTCGGCCTCGGCCACGACCTCGGGCGGGCATTCGGGATGCGCCAGCACGATCACGCCGGGGTTTTCCGCGCGCAGGGTGCGGACCTCGGCGGGGGTGAAGCGTTCATGCACCTCGCAATGGCCTGCCCATGCGATGATCTTGACATGTGT
The DNA here is from genome assembly GCA_964478525.1 of uncultured Bifidobacterium sp. Lineage (GTDB taxonomy): Bacteria > Pseudomonadota > Alphaproteobacteria > Acetobacterales > Acetobacteraceae > Rhodopila. Next base: position 251 of record CAYZKM010000432.1, on the reverse strand, counting down.
CTGGGCGGCGATGTTCTGCGCCAGGTATTCGTCGGGCAGCATGATCACGCGGTCGACGCCCAGGGATTCGACGACCTTCCTGGCATTGCCCGACGTGCAGCAGATGTCGGATTCCGCCTTCACCGCGGCGGTGGAGTTCACATAGGTGACCACGGGCACGCCGGGATAGCGGGCGCGCATCAGGCGCACATCCTCGGCGGTGATGGACGCGGCGATCGAGCAGCCGGCTTCCAGGTCGGGGATCAGCACGG
>CAYZKM010000431.1:0-4682 GCA_964478525.1 uncultured Bifidobacterium sp. | reverse complement strand
GGCTATGCCAGGCGGGAGCGGAAATCCGCCCCGCGCACGCCGATCAGCGCCAAGCTGGTCGCCAACCGGATCACCGAGGCCGGGGCCGATCGCGTGCTGACCATGGATCTGCACGCCGCCCAGATCCAGGGCTTCTTCGACATCCCGGTCGACAACCTGTACGCCGCGCCATTGTTCAGCCGCGACATCCAGGAACGGTTCAAGGGCCGCGACATCATGATCGTCTCGCCCGACGTGGGCGGCGTGGTGCGCGCCCGCCAGATCGCCACCCGGCTGAACTGCGACCTGGCGATCATCGACAAGCGGCGCCAGCGCGCGGGCCATTCCGAGGTGATGAACGTGATCGGCGATGTCGAGGGGCGGGACTGCATCCTGGTCGACGACCTCGTCGATTCCGGCGGCACCCATTGCAACGCCGCCGAAGCCCTCATCAAGCACGGCGCCCGCTCGGCCTCGGCCTATGTGACGCACGGGGTGCTGTCGGGGGCGGCGGTGGCGCGCATCGCCTCGTCACCGATCGAGATGATGACGATCACCGACTCGATCCAGGCGACCGAGGAGGTGAAGCAGGCGGCCAATATCCGCCAGCTGACCATCGCCCCGCTGCTGGCCGAGGCGATGCGGCGGATTTCGGACGAAAGCTCGGTCAGTTCCCTGTTCGACTGAGAACGGGAACCAGGCGTTCGCGCCCCCGCGCCGTCAGGACCACATGGCGTTCACGGCTGCCGTCGAACGCCACCAGCCCATCGACCAGCGTGTCTTCCCACACCGACAGGCGCGGGCAGGAGCTTTGCCAGGCATCCAGGACCTCGGCCTGGGTGGGGCGCTGGCTGTCGACCCATTGCAGGAACTGGATGATCAGGGCATCGATCGGGGCGGGCATGGGTGGTCTCCCGGCTGGGTGACAGGGGGGCGATCGCCGCGCGGGCCGGGATCAGACCTTGATCCCCTTGATGAAATCCGCCCGCTGGCGGCAGGCCGCCATCAGGAACGCCATGTCCGTCCCCGTCGAGACGTACCGCGCGCCCATCTGCACGAACTGCGTCATCAGATCGTCGCGTGACGCCACCCCGCCGACGCCCACATGCTTGCCGTGCTTGCGCGCCGCGGCGATGCAGCGGGCGAAGGCCTCCTTCAGCCTGGGATGGTCGTACTGGCCGGTGATGCCCATCTCGCCGCACAGGTCGTTGCTGCCGATCAGCAGCAGGTCCACGCCCTCGGTGGCGGCGATCTCGTCCACATTTTCCAGCGCGGCCACCGTCTCGATCATCACGCACAGCGTCGTCGCGTCATTCATCGCTGCGTTGGTCTCGGTGATCGGAAAGCTGCGGTACTGATACTGCGACAGCGCCCCGCCGGCGGAGCGGTGCCCGATCGGGGGGAATTTCACCAGGTCGACCATCGCCTTGGCCTCGGCGGCGGACCGCACATGCGGGGTGATCACGCCCATCGCCCCGCCATCCAGCACCCGGCAGATATATTCCGGCGTATTGGCCGGCACCCGGACCAGCGGCGTGATGCCGATCTGCTGGGCCGCGATGCAGATCTGGCAGACCGTGTCGATCGACAGCGTGTTGTGCTCCATATCGACATACAGCGTGTCGAACCCGGCGGTCCGGGCGATCTGGGCGATCTCGATCGAGCGGGCGAAGCGCACCGTCATCGACGCCACGACCTCGTCGCGGGCCAGCTTCTCCTTCATGTGGTTGCGCAGGATGCTTCGCAGCTCGGACATGGTCGCCTCCCCCGGGGATCGTTGATCGGGGGAACCTGTCACTGTCGCCCCGCCGGGGCAAGACATGGGCCCGCCCCGTTGGGGCAAGACGTGGGCGCGCCGAGCGCCTATGATGGCATCCACCGAGGGCGTCCCAGATCAGGAACAGAGCGTTGGACCAGACCATGCCACCCCCGCTGCTCGACGTGCGGGGGGTCACTTTGCAGTACAAGACCAGGGACCACCTGGTCACCGCGACCTATCGCGTCGACTTCAGCGTCCAGGCATCGGACCGCTTCATCCTGCTGGGTCCGTCGGGCTGTGGGAAGTCGACGCTGCTGAAGGCGGTGGGCGGGTACATGGCCCCGGTCGAGGGCGAGATCCGCCTGAAGGGCCAGCGCGTCAGCCGCCCCGGGCCGGACCGGATGATGGTGTTCCAGGAATTCGACCAGCTGCTGCCATGGAAGACGGTGCGCCAGAACGTGGCCTTCGCGCTGGAGACCTCGGGCAAGCTGCGCGGCCGGGCGGCCGACGAGAAGGCGATGCAGTATATCGAGAAGGTGCATCTGACCCGCTTCGCCGACGCCTATCCCCACACGCTGTCGGGGGGGATGAAGCAGCGCGTGGCGATCGCGCGCGGCATGGCGATGGAACCCGACATCCTGCTGATGGATGAACCTTTCGCCGCCCTCGATGCCCTGACGCGGCGGCGCATGCAGGACGAATTGCTGGGCCTGTGGGAGGAGACGCGGTTCACGGTGCTGTTCGTGACGCACTCGATCCCCGAGGCGGTGAAGATCGGCAACCGCATCCTGCTGCTGTCGCCGCATCCGGGCCAGGTGAAGGCGGAATGGAACAGCGTGCCCGTCGATGCCGATCCGGCCGACGCCGCGCGGCTGGAGGAGCGGATTCACGCCCTGCTGTTCGCCGACGAGGTCGAGACGGAGGAAGCCCATGTCTGACGTGCACACCCGTCCGGAGATCAACCGCGAGATCAGCGGGTCGCAGGATTTCGGCATCGTCGAGCAGGAGCTGACGGTCTTCGAGCGCCTGTACAACATGGTCTGGCTGCGCAAGACGCTGCTGCTGGTGGTCCTGGCGCTGGCGTGGGAGCCGTATGGACGGCATCTGGACAATGCGCTGCTGGTGCCGACCTTCTCGGAGGCCGTCGTTGCGCTGTGGGGCGGGCTGCAAAGCTTCGTGCTGCTGGACCGGGCCTGGGTGTCGCTGAAGATCCTGCTGCTGGGCTTCTCGGTCGGTGTCGCGCTGGCCGGCATCCTGACGACGCTTGCGATCACGACGCGGCTTGGCACCGACTTCCTGGAAACCGTCACGGCGATGCTGAGCCCGCTGCCGGCGATCGCGCTGCTGCCGCTGGCGCTGATCTGGTTCGGCCTGGGCGTGGGCAGCCTGATCTTCGTGATGGTGCATTCGGTGCTGTGGCCGCTGGCGCTGAACACCAATGCCGGGTTCCGCTCGGTGTCGCCGACGCTGCGTATGGTCGGGCGCAACTACGGCCTGTCGGGACTGACGCTGGTGATGAAGATCCTGATCCCTGCGGCGTTTCCCTCGATTCTGGCGGGGTTGAAGATCGGCTGGGCGTTTGCCTGGCGCACGCTGATCGCGGCCGAGCTGGTGTTTGGGGTGGCCTCGGGGAAGGGGGGGCTGGGGTGGTATATCTTCGAGAGCAAGAACCAGCTGGATATTCCCGAGGTGTTCGCGGGGCTGCTGATGATCATCATGATCGGCCTGCTGGTCGAGAACGTGATCTTCCGCACCATCGAACTGCGCACCGTCCGCAAATGGGGGATGCAGAACTAGCAACCCCCGGCGGACGGCGGGCCTGGCTTGCCGGGCGCTCCGATCCACGGCACGCTTGGCGCAACCAGGATGCCAGGAGGGATGCCATGGAGCCGATCGTCGGCAGTGGACGTCACCGGTTCAGGGTCCACGAGGACTGGATGAAGGTGCCCGACGGGATCGAGGTGCGGGCCGCGGCCGTCACCGTCGATGCCCGCGACCGGATCTACTGCTTCAGCCGTGTGGCCAGCCATCCCGTCGTCATCTTCGACCGCGATGGCACCTACCTGTCGTCATGGGGGGCGGGGATGTTCCGCCAGCCCCATGCGCTGCGGTTCGCCGCCGACGGGACGCTGTGGATCACCGACGGGCATCGCCATCAGTTCATGCGGTTCACCCCCGACGGAGAGCTGCTGGACACGATCGGTGTGCTGGGCGAACGGTCGGACACCGGGGTGGCGAATGACGACCTGGCGTCCACGGCTTGGACGCGGGTGGTGCGTGCGGCCGGGCCGTTCAACATCCCCAACGACATCGCCTTCGCGCCCGACGGATCGATGTTCATCGCCGACGGCTATGCCAATGCGGCCGTGCACAAGTTCGGCCCCGCCGGGGAGTACCGGTTTTCCTGGGGCAGCCGCGGCACCGGGGCGGGGCAGTTCAACCTGCCGCACGGGGTCTGGATCGACAGCCGCGGCCGTGTGCTGGTGGCGGATCGCGAGAACGACCGGGTGCAGGTGTTCAACCAGAATGGCGGGTGGCTGCAGACCTGGCCCGCCGAGCTGGTCGGCCCGGCGTTCTTCTATGTCGATGCCGAGGATGTCGTCTACATCCCCGAGCACAATGCCGGCATGATCAGCGTGCTGACCCTGGATGGCGAGCGTCTGGCCCGCTGGGGTGGCGCGGTGCACAAATCCTGCCATGGCATCTGGGGTGATTCGCGGGGCGACATCTATGTCGTGCAGCCCGGCGACTGGGGGCGTGTGCGCCGCGTGGTGAAATACGAACGGCTGTAGCCTGACAGTAAAGCGGCCGTATGGACGGTGGGTCCGTCCATACGGTTTGTCGATACGAACGGGGGGACAGGCCCCCCGGCCGGACGGTCAGTTCGTCAGGTTGTAGAATTTCGCGGCGTTGTCGCAGGTGATCTTCTGGATATCCTCGGGCG
>CAYZKM010000430.1:0-4685 GCA_964478525.1 uncultured Bifidobacterium sp. | reverse complement strand
CCTGACCTTCAAGCCCGAGACCGATGCCATGCGCGATTCCCCGTCGCTGTCGATCGTCTCCCGCCTGGTCGGCGACGGCGCCAATATCCGCGCCTTCGACCCCGAGGGCATGGAGCAGGCCCGCCCGCTGCTGCCCGACAGCGTGGTGTATTGCCGCGACGCGCTGGATGCCGCCAAGGGCGCGGATGCGCTGGTGCTGATCACCGAATGGAACGAGTTCCGCGCCCTCGCGCCCGAACGCCTGCGGGACGCGATGTCCGGCCGCGTGCTGGTCGACCTGCGCAACGTCTATGATCCCGCGGCGATGCGGGCGGCGGGCTTCACCTATCACGGGATCGGCCGCCCGGCATGATGTGATCCCCCGCCGGCCTTAAGGGTTCGTCAACCCGTGTCCGATAGGCTGGCGGACATGGACATCTCCGTCTGCGTCTGTACCCATGACCGCCCCTCCTATGTCCGGGATTGCCTGGATGGGCTGCGCCGGCAGACCGTGCCCCGCGACCGGTTCGAGATTCTGCTGGTCGACAGCGGCTGCACCGGCGCGGTGCCCGCCATCCTGGCCGGGCTGGCACAGGCGCATGGGGCGCGCCTGATCCGCGTCGAACGCCCAGGCGTCAGCGCCGCGCGCAACGCCGGCGCCGATGCCGCCGCCGCCCCCTACATCGCCTATCTCGACGACGACGCGATCCCCGCCGACGACTGGGTCGAGGCCATCCTGCGCGCGCTGGACACGGACCATCCGCCGGCCCTGCTGGGCGGGCGCATCCTGCCGAAATGGGAGCGTCCGCTGCCCGGATGGTGGCCGCGCTCCCTGATCGGGGTCCTGTCGATCATCGAGCACGAGGGGGCCGGCGAGTATCGCACCGACGCCCTGCCGGCCGGGCTGGAACCCTATGCCGCCAACCTGGTGGTGCGGGTGGACGCGCTGATGGGCATCGGCGGGTTCGGCACCGCCATCGGCCGTTATGGCAAGGCGCTGCTGTCGGACGAGGAGGTGCAGCTCGCCTGGGCGCTGCAGGATGCCGGGCAGGCCATCCGCTATGATTCGCGCCTGGTCGTTCAGCATCAGATCCAGGCGCGGCGGCTGAACCCCGCCTGGCTGCTGTCGCGCCTGTACTGGCAGGGCGCGTCGACCGTGATCACGCGCCGCATGACCGCGCGTGCCCGCCCGGTGTGGCGGGAACTGCCTCGCCGCCTGGCCGTCCTGGCCGTGTGTGCCCCCGCCGCGCTGCTGCCGCGCCGGTCCACCCGTCTGCTGGCGATGCGGTGGCGGGCGGCCTATGCGCTGGGCTTCGTCCGCGCCTGCCTGGGGTGGCGGGCCGCGCGATCCGCCCTGCGTCTCGCCACCGCGCCTGCCCCGCCTGGCGCCGCATGATCCTGTATCGATGGCGGGGGGAGGTCCGCAATTTCGGCGACGAGCTGAACGAGCTGCTGTGGCCCGCCCTGCTGCCCGGCTTCTTCGACGCCAACCCGTCCGCGCTGTTCCTGGGTATCGGCTCGGTCCTGGACAGCCGCCATGGGCCGGGCATGCGCAAGATCGTCGCCGGCTCGGGCTATGGCGGCTACCAGGCGCGCCCGGCGCTGGACCCGTCCTGGATCGTGCATTGGGTGCGCGGACCCGGCACCGCCCGCGCGCTGAACCTGCCCGCCGACCTCGCGGTGGGGGATCCCGCCTCGCTGCTGGCGCATGCCGGCCTGGCGCCCGCGGAAACCGGCGACGCGATCGGCTTCATGCCGCATTTCGAAAGCCTGGCCGCCGGGCGCTGGGCCGAGGCCGCCGCCGCCGCCGGACTGGTGCTGATCGATCCGCGCGGCGACCCGGCGCAGACCCTGGCCGCCATCGGGCGCTGCCGCCTGCTGCTCAGCGAGGCGCTGCACGGCGTCATCGTCGCCGACGCGCTGCGCATTCCCTGGATCGCGGTGCGTCCGCTGGTGCCCGTGCACCGGGCGAAATGGCGCGACTGGGCCGCTTCCGTCGACCTGCCCATCGCCTTCCGCCGGCTGCCGGCCTCGTCCCTGCCCGAGCGCATGGCCGCCTCCGGTCTCGCCCGCTCGCACCAGGGGCGGCGCTTGCTGGCCGGGCTGCGCGACCGGCTGGACGCCGTCGATCCCGCCGGGTTCGTCGGGCGGGCGACGGCCGGGTTGCGCCGCGCGGCGCAGGCGGTGCCGCAATTGTCGAGCCATCAGGCGCTGGATCGGTGCCAGTCCCGCATGCTGGAGCGGATCGAGGCGCTGCGCCGCAATCCCTTCCGCGGGCCGAGCGCCGGGCCGGTGGCATTGCATCGTTCGCTCTTGCGCCGCTATGACGGTTTCGCTTACCACCCCGGTCCGACCGGCTGACAGCCTGACGGCTCCATCGCCACCCATCGCCGGAGCATCGGTGCCAATGCCGAAAGACCAGCCTCTCGCCCCTGTCGTCGACCTGTTGCAGCGCATACCATTGTCTGCGCGCGTCGTGCTGGAAGTCGGCTGCGGCCGCGGCGACCTGCTGGGCGCCTATCGCAGGATGAACCCCACCGCCCGCCTGCTGGGGGTCGAGAAGGACCCCGCGGCGGCCGAGGTGGCGCAAGAGCGCATGACCGAGGTCGTGGTGGCCGATCCCGTCATCGACCCGCTGCCGTTCGACGTGCCCGAGGGGATCGACTGCATCGTCTATGGCGCGATCCTGCAGAACGTCGCCGAACCGTTCGAGATGCTGCGCCGCCACGCCAGGCTGCTGTCGCCCAACGGGATGATGCTGATCTGCGTGCCGAACGTCGAGCATTGGAGCTTTGCGGCCAGGCTGTTGCAGGGCACGTGGGACTATGACCCCGCCGGGCTGATGGACCGCAGCCATCTGCGCTGGTTCAGCCTGGTGGGGATGCGCAGAAGCCTGCTGGATGTCGGGCTGACCCTGTGCGACGTGCATCCGCGCGTGTTCGATCCGGACCAGGCGGCGCAGTTCGTGGCCGCGGTGAAGCCGGCGCTGGAGGCGCTGGGCGTCGATCCGGCCGGCTATCAGGCGCGGGCGACGCCGCTGCAGTATGTCTGGCGTGTCCGCAAGGAACCGCAGCAGCGCATGATCGTCGTCAGCAGCATGCTGACCCCCGTCGGCGGCGTGTCGCATGTGCGGGTCCTGCATCCGCTGAATGCGATGGGCACCGACCCGATGGTCACGGCGCAGCTGGCCGACCGCATCGGCGCGGAGCCCAAGGACGACGAGATCCCCCGCATCTTCGTGCTGCACCGGCCCGCCCTGGTCGGCGAGCAGGGCCGGGCGACGCTGCGCCGCCTGACCGAGGCGGGGTGGCTGGTGGTGACCGAGTTCGACGACCATCCCGATTTCTTCCAGATCATGCAGGATTCGGAACAGCTCACGTTCCGTGGCGTGCATGCGGTGCAGACCTCCACGCCCGCCCTGGCCGAGGTGCTGCGCCGGCGCAACCCCGAGGTCGCGATCTTCCCGAACGCGATCATGACGCTGCCCGATGTCGTCAACTTCGCGGATCCGCGCGGCATGACGCTGTTCTTCGGTGCGCTGAACCGCGAACAGGACTGGCGCGCCCTGATGCCGGCGCTGAACGCCGTGGCCGCCAAGGCCGGCGATCGCCTGCGGTTCCAGGTGGTGCACGATTCCGGGTTCTTCGAGGCGCTGCAGACCCCGCACAAGACCTTCACCCCGATCTGCGACTACGAGACGTATATGCGCCTGCTGGGAAGCAGCGAGATCTCGTTCATGCCGCTGCAGGACAACCCGTTCAACCGCGCCAAGTCCGATCTGAAGTTCATCGAGGCGGCGGCCTGCCGCGTGGCACCCCTGGCCAGCACGGTCGTCTATGGCGACAGCATCGATGACGGGCGGACCGGCCTGCTGTTCCGCGACGCCGGCGACCTGCAGACCAAGCTGCTGCGCCTGGTGGCGATGCCCGACCTGGCGCGCGGCATCGGCGATGCGGCGCGGGCCTATGTCGCAGCCGAGCGGATGCTGGCCTACCAGGTCGCGCCGCGGATCGCCTGGTACCGCTCCCTATGGGCGCGCCGCGACATCCTGACCGCAGCCCTGTCCGCTCGGCTGGAGGTGCCGTTCGAGCACCGGCCCTGAGCCCGCCGCCGCACCGTGTCCCGTGGTTTGATCGCCTGATCAGGCCCTATGCGGCCGGCCGGGCCGGCTGGCGTTCCAGGAACGCGCACAATTCCGCCAATGCGCCCCCGGTGCCGGTGAATGTCAGGCTGATCCCGTCGGCATGGGTGGCCAGCACGTGGAACGGCAGGGCCGCGGCGAAGCCCGCCGGCAGCATCTGCCCGCGTGTGCCGGTCGGCAGCGGCGGATCGCAGGCGACGCGGGCGCCGCCTTCCGAGATGTCCACGATCATGCCCTGGCAGGTCCGGGCATCGGCGAAATCCATCCGGCACGCGATCGAGACGGCATGCCGCGGGAAGGCACGCCGGTCGACCTCCCGCGTCGATGTGCGCACGGTGCGGATCACCGCGCGCCGCATCTCTCCAACCGCGGCGTCCAGGTCGCGCGCATTGGCCACCACGCCTTTCGCCTGGGCGCCGCTCTTCTCGGCATCGGACGCGGCATCGGCGTTGCGGCGCATCATTTCGTCTACCGCCGCCGCGGTTTCGGCCATGCCGCGCGCGATGGCTTCCGTGGCCGGACCCTGGTCACGGACGGCATCGCCGATCGAGGTCGAGATCGCCGG
>CAYZKM010000429.1:0-4696 GCA_964478525.1 uncultured Bifidobacterium sp. | reverse complement strand
GGTCAGCGCGCCGGGCAGGTCGTTGACTCAGTGCAGCGACAGGCGGGCCAAGATCAGATCGAAGCTGCCGGGCGCGAAGGGCAGGAACTCCTCGTCCGCCGCTACCGCGTGCCCGCCATTGCGCGCCGCCATGCGCGGCGAGAGGTCGCTGCTGACCACCGCGATGCCGCGTTCGCGCAGCAAGGGTGCCACCACGCCCCGTCCACCGACATCCAGCGCTGTTGCGAAGCGCTGGGTCGTATCGTCCAGCCTGTCCAGCAGCCGTTCCGCCGTGTCGCGCAGCACGTCGGCCACCTGGTCCACGGTGGCGGCGGCGCGATCGCGGTGACGGCGGACCGCGATGCGGTCAAACACAAGCATCGTCTCCATCCGCCGCATGTGCCCTGCCTGCCCGGCGTTGCCAAGCGGCGAAGCGGCGCTGTACGGTGCCGGTCCACTCGGTGCCCAATCAGGAAACGCCCCCGCCATGAAGAAGATCGACGCCAGGACCCTGCACGGCTGGATTCAGGACGGCCAGGAACTCGCGCTGCTGGACGCGCGGGAAGACGGGGAGTTCGGTGCATCGCACCTGTTCTGGGCAATCCCCTGCGGGCTGTCGAGGGCCGAGACCCGTGCCCGCGCCCTGCTCCCCCGCCCGGGCACGCGCATCTGCTGCGTCGATGACGGGCGCGGCCTGGCGGAAACGCTGGCCGGCTGGCTGGAAAGCATCGGCTGTTCGGACGTGTCCGTGCTGGAAGGCGGTACCAAGGCGTGGGAAGCCGCGGGCTATGTCCTGTTCAGCGGCGTCAACGTGCCGTCGAAGGCATTCGGTGAATGGGTGGAGCATCATTTCGAGACCGAGAGCGTCGATCCGCCCGAGCTGAAGGCGTGGATCGATTCCGGCCGCGACATGGTGGTGCTGGACAGCCGCACGCTGGAGGAATTCAACCGCATGTCGATCCCGACCGGCGTCAGCGTGCCCGGCGGCGAACTGGTCTACCGGATCGGCGACATGGTGCCGAACGCCGACACGCTGGTCGTGGTCAACTGCGCCGGCCGCACCCGCAGCATCATGGGCGCGGAAAGCCTGCGTCGCGCCGGGATACCCAACAAGGTCGTCGCGTTGCGGAACGGCACGATGGGGTGGGAACTCGCCGGGTTCCAGTGCGATCGCGGCAAGACCGCCCGCTTCAAGCTAGGGCTGCCCGAGACCGCGGCCCTGGCCATGGAGCGGGCACGGAAATTCGGAACCGAGAGCGGCGTGCGGGTGATCGACGCCGCCACGCTGAACGGGTTCGAGACCGATTCGTCCCGCACGCTGTATGTGCTGGACGTGCGTGACCCCGACGAGTTCGCCGCCGGGCATCGCGCCGGCAGCATCTCGGCCCCTGGCGGGCAGCTGGTGCAGGCGACCGATACCTGGATCGGCGTGCGCAACGCCCGCATCGTGGTGCTGGACGACACCGGCGTGCGCGCCCGCATGTCGGCAGCCTGGCTGCGGCAGATGGGGCATCACGACGTGTTCGTGGTGGATGGCGGCCTGGCTGCCGCGGGCCCTGGCAAGCCGGCCGCCGCATCATCGAAGCCGGGTGCCGACGCGCCATCCGTCGATGTCGCCGGCCTGGCCGCCTTGCTGGATACCGGCGGTGTGGTGGTGGTGGACCTGAACCGCAGCATCGATTTCCGCGCCGGCCATATCCCGGGCGCGGTCTGGGGCGTGCGCACGCGGCTGGATGCCATGCGCGCCCAACTATCCGCGGCCCGGACCGTGGTACTGACCTCGTCCGACGGCGCGCTCGCCCGCCTTGCGCTCGCCGAGGCGCGCGGCCTGACCGGCGGCGATGTCCGCGTGCTGTCCGGCGGCACGTCGGCATGGAAGGCGGCCGGCCGGCCCATGGCGGCCGATCGCCTGATTCCCGCCGACGAGGACTGCATCGATTTCTATCTGCGCCCGTACGACCGAAATTCGGGTGTAGAGGAGGCGATGAATGCCTATCTGTCGTGGGAGATTGATCTGGTGCACGAGATCAGGCGTGACGGAACCGTCGTTTTCGGCGTCGAGGGCGCTGCCGCCGCCCACTGAACCTGGCTTGATACCCCGCCTCGTCCGCCCGTTGCTATGGGCCGGCGGGGCGGTGCTCGATCTGTTGCTGCCGCCGCAATGCGCCGCCTGCGACAGACCCGTGCACTCGCAGGGCCAGTTGTGCGCCGGCTGTTTCGGGGCTGTCACCTTCGTCGCCGAACCTTTCTGCGCGCGCTGCGGCGTCCCTTTCGCCTCGGACGGGCAGGCGGGATTCGACCGTGTCTGCCAGGCGTGCCGCCAGGCGCCTCCCGGTTTTCGCCAGGCCCATGCGGCGCTGGTCTACGACAAGGGCGCGCGGCGGCTGATCCTGCCGTTCAAGCATGGCGACCGCGCCGAGCTGGCCGCCGTGCTGGCCCCGCACATGATCCGCAACGGGCGGAACCTGCTGGAACGGGCCGACGTTCTGGTGCCGATCCCGCTGCACCGCCGCCGGCTGTTCCTTCGACGTTACAACCAGGCGGCGGTGCTGGCGCGCGCGGTGGCCGCGACGACCGGGCACCGCGTCGTTCTCGACGGTCTCCGCCGCACCCGCGCCACGCCAGCGCTCGGCCATCTCGGCATGGCCGAGCGCGCGGCGACCGTCGCGGGGGTGTTTGCTGTCCGGTTGCGGCGGATGCCGGCGATCCGGGGGCGCACCGTGCTGCTGATCGACGATGTGATGACATCCGGCGCCACGGTGAACGAAGCGGCCCGGGTTCTGCTGGCGGCCGGCGCCGCCGCGGTCGATGTGCTGGTGGCCGCCCGGGTGCCCGATCCGCGCGCCTGATTGCCTGGGCTGACGAAATATTGCGGTGGCTGGCAAAATATTGCGACCCGGCCGACCGAATTGATGGCGGATTAACGTTTCAATAAAGACACGTGCCTACGTTACGGCCGCCCAGGAAGAAGACGGACCGTCGACTCGTGACCTATGTCAGCCCCCTGAATACCGGAATCATTGCCCGAGGCGATAGCGAGAGCGCCGGCGATGCGTCGGCGCGGACCATCATCGTGACCGGGGTTGCCCGATCGGGAACCAGCATGGTCGCGTCCGTGCTGCGCGCGGCCGGCATATTCATGGGTGAATTCGTCTGGGACGTGGTGCAGGAGGACTCGCAGATGCTGGCGGCGATGCGATCGCACGACCAGCGCATGCTGCAGGCGCTGATCGAGCGCCGGAACGCCGATCACGGGACATGGGGCTTCAAGGCGCCCGATCTGTTCAACTATCTGCGGCTGGAACAGATGTCGTGGTTTCGCGACCCGCGGCTGATCATCATCTTCCGTGACCCGGTCGCGGTGGCCGTGCGCCACGCCCTGTCCGAGCGGTTCGACCAGGCGAGTTCGATCGCGTCATCGACCAATGCCATGCTGTCGATGGCGCGCTTCGCCGAGGCGTCGGGCTGCCCGACCATGTTCCTGAGCTATGAAAAGGCGCTGACCTTCCCCGACAAGATGGTCGAAAGCCTGCTGGCCTTCTGCGGCACGTCGGTGGACGATTCGTCGATGGACGCGCTGATCGACGCGGTGCAGCCGAACAGCCCCGACTACCTCGCCAAGGCGAACCGGCATTTTGGCGGCTGCATCGAGGGTGTGCTGCACCACGAGCTGTTCGGCTGGTGCCATCAGTCCGGCGATTTGTCGCCGCTGTCGATCGAGCTGATCGCCGATGGCGCGTGCCTGGGGGTTTTCACCGCGGACCGGTTCCGGGAGGATCTGCTGGTCAGCCGGATCGGCAACGGCAATCACGGCTTCTTCATCGACCTGCGCCCGTTTGGCCTTGGTCCGGACGCCCTCATCAAGGTCAAGGTGAAAGGCCGCACGTTCGAGCTGAACAACAGCGACCGGCGCCTGGGGTCATATCCGGTGTCGCACGACGATCCCGCGATCCAGGCGTTCAGCCAGCCGGACACTGTTCCAGAAGACGTCCCAAGCCTGGCAATGGCAGATCAAGCTTCATGACCCGCATCACCGCCCACAGCGCGGCCTGGTTCGTGGTGATCACCGGCTTGCCGAACTGACGTTCCCACGTGGCAATGTGGCGCATCGTGGGGAAGTTGCCGCCCGGTACGACCAGGACCTCGATATCCGGGCGATCGATGCGGATGAAGGCCTCGGTCGCGTTGTCGGCGCCAAGCCCGCCGATGGCATAGGCGTCGGTGGCGCCGAAGCCTTCCATCGCCACGACCTCCAGGCCGTACCGCGTTTCATAATAACGCTTCGCCCGCCCGATCGCATCGGCCGAATAGGGGGAGACTAGCGCGATGCGGCGGCATCCCAGGGCACGCACGGCAGCCCCGAACTCGGTGCCCGCCGGAGGCTTCTCCACGATCACCGTCGGCGCTCCCATGATCGCGACCGGCAAAACCATGGCGTCGTCGGTGAGTTCATCCATGTCGACCAACGTGACCGGGCCGTAGGTGCGGATGGCGTTCTCAGCCAGGAGGCGGCCCAGGTAGGGGTCACCGCCACCGCCGGCGCCCAGGATGGCCGCCCCGCGGGCGATGTCTTCGAGGTCCTCGATCCCGATCTGGCGGCTCATCGTGACTGCTCCAAGTCCAAGTCACCAACCGCCTTGACCCGCACCCGCACGGCGTTGCCGGGCAGGTAGGCGATCGGAAGTTCGTCGATCTCGACCACACTCACCGTGTCCGG
>CAYZKM010000428.1:0-4699 GCA_964478525.1 uncultured Bifidobacterium sp. | reverse complement strand
CGTGCATCTGGGCTTCAACCGCGACATGGACGGGCGCGCGGTGTTCGACGGGGTGATGCCGATCGTCGGCGGATCGCGCCGCACCTTCATCAACCATGCCTTCGCCCAGCCCGGACGCTATGCGCGCCAGCACGAGGACCATTCGTTCCTGGATGACCAGTTCCCGTTCTCCTACCCCACGATCACCGACCCGATCAGCGGGCTGACCGACGGGATCCTGCGGCGCGCCACCGCGGATGGGGTGTGCCCGAAGGTGATCCACCTGGACACGGATTCCGACCTGTGGGCCGGGCGGGCGTCGCTGGTTGCAACGGATACGACGGGCGCCGACCTGCCGATGCCGGACACGGTCCGGCTGTACCTGGCAGCGGGCATCCAGCATGCGGTGCACAAGCCGGCGGCGAGGCAGGTCACGCAATTGCCAGGCAATCCGCTGGGGTATTCGTCATGGATGCGGGCGCTGCTGATGGCGCTGGTGGCCTGGGTGCAGGATGGCACCGCCCCGCCCGCCAGCCGCTTCCCCTCGCGCGCCGAGGGCACGCTGGTCTCGCGGGAGGACGCCGAACGCGGGTTCCCCCGGCTGCGGGGGGTGGATTTCCCGGATGTGCTGAACGCGCTGCACCTGCGCGACCACGGCCGCGAACCGCCGCTGGAGGGGCCGGCCTATCCGGTGGCGGTCTGCGCGGTGGATGCCGATGGCAACAGCCGGGGCGGGTTGCGCCATCCGCTGCTGACGGCGCCGATCGCGACGCATACGGGATGGGCGGTGCGGCTGCCCGGCTGGGCGGCGGGGGACCTGTTCACGGTGCAGGGCTCGATCATTCCGTTCGCGGCGACCGAGGCCGAGCGCGGCGATGATCCGCGGCTGTCGGTGCAGGGGCGCTACGGGTCGCACGCGGCCTGGGCGGCGCGCGTCGCAGAGGCGGCCGAGGCGCTGGTGCGCGAGAGGCTGCTGCTGCGCGAGGATGCCGACCGGCTGATCCTGGCGGCCCGCGAGTCCTACGACGTCATCGACGTCCTGTAGGGGCGGGGTGCGGCCCTACCCGGCCAGCAGCACCAGGTCGTCGCGGTGGATCATCTCGTCGCGGCCGCGCCAGCCCAGGATCGCCTCGATCCGGTCGGACCGGTGGCCCGCGATCCGTTCGGCGTCGGCGCTGGCATAGGCTGACAGGCCGCGGGCGAGCGGGGTGCCGTCGGGGCCGACCACCATCACCGGGTCGCCGCGGTCGAAACTGCCCTCGACCGCGCGGACGCCCGCCGGCAGCAGCGACCGCCCGCCCGTCAGCGCGCGGGCCGCGCCGGCATCGACGCGCAGCGTGCCCAGCGGTGCCAGGGACCCGGCGATCCAGCGCTTGCGGGCCGAGCGGCCCTCGGGGGCGGGGAGAAACCAGGTGCAGCGGGCGCCGTGTTCCAGCGCGTGCAGCGGCCTTTCGACATGGCCCTGGGCGATCGCCATCGCGCAGCCGGCCTGCGTGGCGATCCGGGCCGCCACCAGCTTGGTGCGCATCCCACCCGAGGAGTAGCCGGGCGGCGGTTCGCCCCCCATCGCCTCGATCTCCGGCGTCAGCACCCCCACCTCAGAGATATGCTCGGCGGTCGGGTCCTTGCGCGGATCGGCGGTATACAGGCCGTCGATGTCCGACAGCAGGACCAGCTGGTCCGCCTGCACCATCTCGGCCACCCGCGCGGCCAGGCGGTCATTGTCGCCGAAGCGGATTTCCGTGGTCGCGACGGTGTCGTTCTCGTTGATCACGGGGATGCAGCCCAGGCCCAACAGCGTGTTCAGCGTCGCCCGCGCGTTCAGGTAGCGGCGGCGGTCCTCGGTATCGTCCAGCGTCAGCAGCAATTGCGCGGCGGTCAGCCCGCTCTCGGACAGCGCCTGCGTCCAGGCCTGCGCCAGGCGGATCTGCCCGACCGCGGCGGCGGCCTGCTTCTCCTCCAGCTTCAGCCGCTTGCGGGTCAGCTTCAGCGTGCGCCGGGCCAGCGCGATGGCGCCCGATGACACGACGATGACATCCACCCCCCGCGCCCGCAGCGCGGCGACATCGGCCGCGACCCCGCGCAGCCAGGCCGCCCGTGGCGAGGCCTGGTCCTGGTCGACGACCAGCGCGCTGCCGATCTTCACGACCAGGCGCTGCGCCTGGGACAGGGCGGGTGTCATGCGCCCAGCGCGTCGCCGAGGATGCCGACCGCCAGGGCGTAGAAATCCGACGGGTTATAGCGGCGGATGGCGGCGAAATTCTGGAACACGATGAAGGCGGCGCCGTCACCGCCGTCGGGGACGACGATGGCCGCGGTCTGGTCGGCCCGCCCGCTCCAGACACCTTCCAGCGGCTGCACGCCCATCCGCATCCACTCGCCCAGCGGCTTCTTGTTGTCGCGCCCGGCCGACCAGGTCTCGAACCCCGACGGCAGGCGGACCGGCTGGCCCCAGGTCTCGCCACCGCGCCAGCCGGAGCGGGCGAGGTAGTTGGCGATCGAGGCGAACACATCGCCGCGATTGGTCCAGATGTCGCGCTTGCCGTCGCCGTCGAAATCGACCGCGTAGCTGAGGTAGCTGGTCGGCATGAACTGCGGCTGGCCCATCGCACCGGCATAGCTGCCCAGCATGCGGGCGGGGGTGACGTTGCCCTGGTCGATGATCTTCAGCGCGGCCATCAGCTCGCCATGAAAGAATTTGGCGCGCCGGCCTTCCCAGGCCAGCGTGGCCAGCGCTTCCACCACCCGGTAATCCCCGGTGATGGCGCCGAAGCTGGATTCCAGGCCCCAGATGCCGGTGACGACGCGGGGGGAGACGTTGAACCGGTCCTGCACGCGGGCCAGCAGGTCGCGGTTGGCGGCGACCGCGCGCCGGCCGTCGGCGATCTTCTGGTCGGTGATGACCAGGGTGCGATAGCGGGTCCAGGTCATCGAGAACTCGGCCTGGCGGCGATCGCGCTCGATCACCTTCTGGTTCGGCCCGATGCCCGACAGGGCGGCGTCCAGCGTCTGCTGGCTGATGCCGGCGCGTCGCGCCTCGGCCCGGACGGTGGCCAGGAAGGACTCGAAACTGGTGGACGCGGCCTGCGCCGGGACGGCGGCGGCAGCGGGTGCGGCAACGAGCAGCATGCGACGGGTCAGCATGGTGGCTTCCTGCCACGCCGCACCGCGCCGGGGCAATCGCGACATGATGCGCAACCGGGTTGTTCCGGCGCGATGTCGCGCAACGGCGCGCCGATGCAATGTCGCGCGGCGGCGCGCGGGTGTCGCGTCGGCGGGTGCTTGGCAACGGCCGGCGCCGAGCGGCACGATGGCGGCCTGTGTTCATCGGCAGGGAGACATGCATGGCCGGGTTCTTTTCCCGCATCTTCAGCGCCGGGCGGGCGCCGGACTGGCTGGAGGTGGCGGCGCTGGCCGAGGCGGCCGGCGCGGCGGACGCACCGCTGGTGGTCGATGTGCGCAACCCCGGGGAGTTCACAGGGCCGCTGGGCCATATCCCCGGCGCGGTGAACATCCCGCTGGACCAGTTCGCCGAGCGGGAGGCGGAGGTGACGGGACCGGGCCGGCCGATCGTGCTGGTGTGCCACACCGACCGCCGGTCATCCGCCGCGGCGCACCATCTGCGGCAGTCGGGGGTGACGGAGGTCGCCGTGCTGCGCGGCGGCATGGTGGCCTGGGTCGAGGCGGGGCTGGAGACGGCCTGACCCCGCCGCCCACCGCCTGGCTGCGTCTGGTCGCGCCGGGGTCACACCAGATGCAGCAGCGTCGCCACCGCGAAGGCGCTCGCGCCCACCCCCATCACCCCCGCGCCGACCGCCAGCGCGGGGACGGCGGTCAGGGCGGATACCGAGGCCAGCACGATGGCGATCTCCACCGCCGAGGCCGCGTATTCATAATTGTGGTACGCGTGGAAGGCGGTATCGCGCAGCACCTCGCGGGTCTTGGCCTTCTCGGCCAGCTGCTTCATTCCCTCGCCGGTCGCGGGTTCGTCGCGCATCCGCGCGATATAGTCCCTGGCGTCCCCGATCTTCGCCGCCACCGCGGGATCGTCGTGCCTGCCCAGGATTTCCAGCAGGTTCATCTCGGACCCGCGCACCACCGCGCGCAGGTTCTTCGCCTGGTAGAACGCCCAGTCGTTCGTCAGCGCGATGTGGTGGGTCAGGTAGTCGTTCTGCGAGCGTTTCTCGCCCACGCCGATCAGCGCCAGCGCCGCCGCCAGGCAGGACACCAGCACCGCGACCCGCTTCATGTTGCGGTCGCCGGCGCCATGATGCGCCTCGTGATGCACCGCCTCCTGCGCGTGTTCCGTCGGATGGGCCACACCGCTTCTCCTATCGATTCCCCTGGTCCATGCTAGAGCATGATCACGCTGAGCGGAATCGTGGCAGCGGGTGAATCATGCGATCAGACAATAAGATAGCGCGCGCTGACCGCTTACGGTCGGCCGGAAAGCGCGCTAGCGGAACGAAGTGGAGGAATCAGCCCATGAAGGTCCTGGAAGGGATCAAGGTCGTCGATCTCAGCCGCGTGCTGGCGGGACCGTACTGCGCGCAGATGCTCGCCGATTTCGGCGCAACGGTCATCAAGGTGGAAAGCCCCGAGGGGGACGAGAACCGCCGCTGGCCGCCCATGAGCCCCGACGGGCAGAGCGCCAATTTCGGGTCGGTCAACCGCGGCAAGCGGTCCATGGTGCTGAACCTGAAGAACCCGGCGGCGCGCG
>CAYZKM010000427.1:0-4715 GCA_964478525.1 uncultured Bifidobacterium sp. | reverse complement strand
TGCGCGGTCGTATTCGAGCTTGGACTTCGTCAGCGGGCAGACGAGGATTTCGAGCAGCCGCGGATCGAGCGGGACGCTACGGTCCGGCGTGGGTTCGGTGGTCATGGCGGCGTTCCGTTCAACTGACGGCGCGCGGTGGCGTATCGGGCCCCGCCGCGCCCATCTGCAACAGGGTCAGCAGCGTGGTGGCGCGATCCTGGTCGGTCGGCGCCTCCAGCAGCGCCTGCTTCTCGGCCGGCTCGAACGGGCATGCCATCGCCAGGGTCACGACCAGCACGTCGTCGTCCATCCGGCGGATCGCATCCCAGTTCGCATCCACGTTGCGATGCGCGAAATAGGCCCGCAGCGCGGTCAGCAGCCCCTCGCGCTCCAGCCCGATGGGGCGGGACGACAGGTCCAGATCGCCCAGGTAGCCTGTGTAGTCCGCCCTGATCCGGCGATAGCCGTGCCGCATGTCCAGCTCCGCCGCGATCGAGAAACGGGCGAGCCCGGTCAGCGTGATCAGGAAGCGGCCGTCATCGGTTTCGCTGAACGAGGACAGCCGCCCCAGGCAGCCGACCTGGTACACGCCGGGGCCCGTCGCACCCTCGGGCAGCGTGGGGTCGGGCTGCACCATCGCGAACATCCGGCCTGCGGCCAGCGAATCCTCGACCATCGCCTTGTAGCGCGGCTCGAAGATGTTCAGCGGCAGCTTGCCGCGCGGCAGCAACAGCGCGCCGGACAGCGGAAAGATCGCGAACTCGGCCGGCAGGTCCTGGGCGCTGGGGTGGAAGGCGGCCATTCAGCTGAACAGGATCGCGGACAGGCGCCGGCGCGCGGTGCCGGTGACGGGTTCGTCCGAACCCCAGGCCTCGAAGAATTTCAGCAGCTGGGTGCGGGCGGCGCCGTCGTTCCAGGCACGGTTGCGGCGGATGATCTCCAGCAGCGAATCGGCCGCTTCCTGGCGCTGGTCCATCGCGTTCAGCGCGGTGGCGAGGTCATACCGAGCCTCGTGATCCGCGGGGTCGGCGGCCAGGCGGTCCTGCAGCGATTGCAGCTTGGCCTTGGCCTGGCGGCCTTCGCGCGCCAGCATCAGGGCGCTGCGGGCGCCGGAGATTTCCGCGTGTTCGGCCAGCGATTCGGGGACCTGGGACAGCGCCTGTTCGGCATCGTCTTCCCGGCCGAGCGCCATGAGTGAGCGGATCAGTCCGCCCCAGGCATCGCCGTTTTCGGGTTCGTCGCGCAGCATGGTGCTGAACAGCTCACCCGCATGCTGGGCGTCGCCCTGTTCCAGCGCGGCCTTGGCATCGGCGAGCAGGTCGGCGGACGGCATGGTGCCGCCGGCGACCTTCAGCAGGTTTTCGACGAAGCGCTTCACCTCGGATTCCGGCAGCGCGCCCTGGAAGAGATCGGCGATCTGACCCTGCCAGAACGCGGCGACGGTGGGCACGGACTGCATGGGCAGGCCGAGCTGGGCAAGCTGCTGGACGAGGGAGCGGTTCTGGTCGATGTCGATCTTCACCAGCTTGACGCGCCCGCCGGCGGCGCGGACGACCTTTTCCAGCGTTGGGGTCAGCTGCTTGCAGGGGCCGCACCAGGTTGCCCAGAAATCGACCAGGACGGGCATGGTGCGCGATGCCTCGACCACGTCCTGCATGAAGGTCTTCTGGTCGCCGTCCACGATCATGGCGGCGCCCCCGGTCGCGCCGGGTTCGGAGGGAGACTGGCCGATGATATGGTCCATGGTGGTTCTGATCCTGGTCGCCGGTCGATACCGGCCCTTTAGATGTTGTTGATCGCGCGCGAGACAAGCGCGCGGTGGTTGGCCCGACCATGCCGTTCCCGGCGGTTGGCGTCCAGTGCGGTATGGGTGTGGCGGGCTGGTCAGGGGGTTTGGGCGGGACAATGTCGAATGTGGTGATTGAGTGGGTTGCATTTGCCGCGGAAGGCGCATAGAACGCGGCCCGCTGAACGGAGCGCGGGCGTAGCTCAGGGGTAGAGCACAACCTTGCCAAGGTTGGGGTCGAGGGTTCGAATCCCTTCGCCCGCTCCAGTTTTTATCAGAAAAATCAAAGCGATAAAAACGGCACTTCGGGGCCGTTTTTGCTGACAACGCCCTCAGGGCGAGGTTTTGTCAGCATATTGTAAGCACGAGAAAGAGTGCCTTTGGATGTCATGGCGCGATTTTGGCGTGGAGAGCGTCAGCATGCGCCATTTCTAATTGGGCTTTGCGGTGATGTCCGCTCCGGCTCGCGTCGCCTCGGCCACCACCTCTGCGCAAGCAAGCTTTACGATCTTCTCCAGTGATCCGTTAAGGGCTCTTAAGACATCAGGGCGGTTAAATCATGCGGAAACAAAATCCGGTTTCCGCACGTCAGCCAGTGCGTCGAAAACTATTTTGAAGAACGCCCGATCAAAAAGAAGAGGGGTGATGGAGGAGGAGTTTTTGCATTGCCCGTTCAAGTTCGGCACATTCGTTATGTGATTGCCGCGGCCGACCACGGCAGTTTTCGCCGGGCGGCGGCCGCTTTGGGGGTAGAAGAGTCGGCCATCAGCCGACGGGTCCGTGATCTGGAAGATCGGCTCGGCGCCCCGTTGTTCACGCGCTCGACCGGGGGCGTGCAACTCACCCAGGCCGGCAAGCAATTCGTCCAGCGTGGCCGCAAGGCGCTTTCCCAGATCGGTTTGGCCCGGGCGGAGGTGACCGCGATCGGGCGCGGAGAGGACGGCGAGATTCGTATCGGTATTTTCTCGTCGCTGGCCTCCGGCTTTCTGTCCAATCTCTTTCAGGCGTTTGGGCAGCGCCACAAGTCGGTGAAGCTGCTCTTCACTGATGGGAATCCCGCCGAACACGTCGCCGCCGTGCGGCAGCATCAACTCGATGTCGCCTTCCTGACCGGGCTCACGAGTTGGCCGGATTGCCAGAGCCAGCATTTATGGTCGGAGCGCATTTTCGCAGCCCTGCCCGCGCGCCATCCTCACGCCGGCGACACGGAAGTCAGTTTCGAGGATCTGGTGGGTGAGACCTTCATCGTCAGCGAGAGCGCGCCCGGCGAAGAAATCCATGACTATCTCGTCCAGCGCCTTGCCGACCTCGGACACCACCCCGACATTCAGCAACAGGCGGTAGGACGTGATACGCTGATGCAACTCGTGGCGCTGGGACGCGGGCTGACCGTGACCAGCGAGGCGACAACGGCCGCGCAGTTTCCTGGTGTGGTGTTTCGTCCGATCATCGGCGAGATATTGCCGTTCCGTGCCGTGTGGGCGTCGCGGAATGATAATCCGGCGTTCGGGAGGTTGCTCGACCTGGCGCGCTCAATAGCGCGCATCGGCGAGGCGCCGGATGTCAGCGTTCCGCAGAACGTGGCGCTTCCGCGCGCCGCGCCTTCGCAAAACCCCGATCCGTCGCGATAAACCGCTCCAGCATGGGTACGATCAGGCGGGCGGGATCGGTCGGTGGCTGCCCTGCTTCGCGACCAAGGATTTCGGCATAGGCCACGAGATCGCGATGGAGGCTGGCGGGCAGCTCCACCGCGACCTTCACGGGCTTGTCGTCGGCGATCGGGCCGAGTTTCAGCTTCGCCATGTCAGCCTCCATAGGGTTCGAGGACGAGATCGCGCGTGACGATGACGCGGACGGGGAAGCCCGGTCGGATGGTCAGCGTCGGCGCGATGTTGAGCTGGCGACTGACGATCTGCTGGTCGGTCTGGCTGACGCTGTTCGACGCGCCCTGACGGAGCGCCTGGACGAGGCTGTTTTCATTCTGGCTGGTTCCGGCTTCCGCGCCGACACTCAGAATCGTGGACAGCGCGGCGGCCTTGAACAGTTCGCCCCAATGGTAATCGACGCCATCCTCCAAGCCGGCATAGCCTTCGGCGTCGGCGCCGGGCTGGCGTTCGAGCACGATCGAACGGCCGTTGGGGAAGATCAGCCGATTCCAGACCAGCAGCACGCGGCGCTGGCCGAAGCCGACGCCGTTGTCATACTGACCGATGACGCGCGTGCCCTGCGGGATGAGCAAGATCTTGCCGGTCGGGCTGTCGTAGATGTTCTCCGTCACCTGCGCGGTGATCTGGCCGGGAAGGTCGGAGCGGATGCCGGTGATGAGCGCCGCCGAGATGACCGCCCCGGCCTGAAGCACGTTGGCCGAGGCGGGCACGGCGACGCGATCGGGCGAGACGGTGCGCTTGTCGGGCGTCTGGTTGAGGAACGCGAGCTGGCGGTCCTGCGCCGAAGGCGTCGAAGGCTGCGGCGCCAATCCAAGGCTGGCGAGATCGGTCTGCGGAACCGTCGTGGCGGTTGCGGTCGTCGGGCTGCTCGCCGGCCGGGTTTCGGTGGACGAGAACAGGCGCGCGGTGCGTGCGGATTCGACCTCCTGAAGCCGACGCTGTTCCTCCTGGCTGATGCCGGGATTCGGCATGGCCATCGGCGGGACGGGCACGGCCTGGCCGGCATTCTGCGCGCTGAGAATCGGTCGGCCGAGATCGCCGGGCAGCGGCGGCCCGAGCTTGGGCACGCCCGAATAGTCCTTCGGCAGGTTGGCCAGGCCGTCCGGCGTCGTGCGGTTGTCGGTGGAATAGAGCTCCTGCCTCTGATTGCCGCCGTGGCGGGTCTGGAGCGCATAGAGCAGCGCGCTGCCAACCGGCGAGGTTTCCGGCCCGGTCGCGGCGGTCTTCGCGCCGTCATGGGGCGAAGGGATCGATGTCGCCGAGGAGCGCGGACGGCTCGCCGT
>CAYZKM010000426.1:0-4723 GCA_964478525.1 uncultured Bifidobacterium sp. | reverse complement strand
GGTCTGGTTGCTCTGCTGGAAGGTCTGGCCCTGCAGGCTGACCTGCGGCAGCAGGTTCGACATCGCGACATCGATCGCATCGCGCGCCGAGGCATCATTGAACAGCGCGGCGACCACCTGCGGGTTGTTCGACGCCGACATCGCGCGTGCCTCGGCCTCGTTGCGGACCGGCGGCGTCAGCGGCTGCGGCTCGATCAGGTCGTCGGGCGGCATGAAGCCGACCACCTGCTGGAACGTGCCGCGCGCGACCTGCAACTGCCCGGCCGCGGTTTCCCGCTGCGCGGTCGCGCCGGCCAGCGCCGCCTCGGCCTGCGCGACGTCGGTGCGGGTGATCTCGCCGACGCGGAAGCGGTCGTTCGTCGCCTGCAGCTGCTTGGCCAGAACCTGTTCGTTGTTGATGTTCAGGGCGAGGATCTGCTGCGCCTGGATCACGCCGACATAGGCGTTGACCGTATTCTGGAAGCTCGTCTGCTCCTGCTGGATCAGCGTCGCCCGCTCGGCCATCACCTGGTTCTTGGCGCGGTTGACGTTGGCCTGGGTGCGCCCGCCGGTATACAGGTTCTGCGTCACCGTGGCCTGCCCGGTCGCGATGGGACGGCCATTGTTGGTGACCAGGACACGCTGCGCGGCGGGCGAGTAGGTCCGTGTCGTCCCGTCGCCGCCACCCGCCACGCCCTGCAGCACCACGGTCGGACGCCAGCCGGACAGGGCGATCGGGACGTTTTCATCGGTCGCGCGCAGCTTGGCGCGGGCGGCCAGCAGCTGCGGCTGCGTCGAATAGGTCGCGGCCAGCGCCTCGATCAGGGTGCGTGGCGTCGTGCCCGGCAGCGAGGTGGGGGCCGAGGTGATCGCCGTCACCGGCTTGCCCGGCCTGGCCTGCTGCGCCTTCTTGGCGATCTCGGCGCGGGTCTGCGCCAGTTCCGACGCCGGCAGGTTCGGCTGCTTGCGCGACTGCGGCGAGGCCACCGTCTGCGCCAGCGCCGGACCAGCGGTCAGGCAGGCGGCGGCGCAAAGCAGCAATCCGTGACGAAAACCCATGCCGTACCTCATCGATCGGCGTCCCCGGCCGAGGCCGCGACACCCTGGTCCGATCCCATTTGCCACAAGAGCGGCCGAAACACCATGTCAATACAAGGCGATCGCACGCCGGCCTGCCCGGACGGCGCGCATCGCCCCTAGAACTCGAACGCCGGCGCGGGTTCGAACATCGGCAGGGCCGGGGTGGCGCAGTCGAAAATCGGCTGGGCACGCACGGCCCCATCGGCCGCCTCGGCCAGCACCGCCTGGTTGGTGCACCCGGCCCCGCGCAGCACGGTCAGCAGGCGGCCGCCATCGCTGCGAAGCTGCGCGGCGAGCGGGGCCGGGACGTCCGGGACCGCGCCTTCGATCAGGATGATGTCATAGGGCGCGCCGGCGGACCATCCGCCCGCCAGCGGACCCGACACCACCGCCACCCCCGGCGCGAGCTCGGCCAGCACGTCGCGGGCACGCTCATACAGCGCGGCATCTTCCTCCAGCGCCGTGACCCGGCAGCCACAGGCGGCCAGGACCGCGGCGCCATACCCGGCACCGGCGCCGACCACCAGCACGCGGTCGCCGGGCAGCGGTTCGGCGGTCTGGATCAGGCGCGCCAGCACCATCGGTTCCATCAGCACACGCCCGCCGCCCAGCGGCACATCGACGTCGGCATAGGCGAGCGCGGCGAGGGCAGGCGGCAGGAAGCGTTCCCGCGGCAACGTCCGCAGCGCGGACAGGATGCGCGGATCGGCAACCTTGTTCGGGCGGATCTGGCTGTCCACCATGTTCTGGCGGGCATCGGCAAACGGGTCAGCGGAAGCATCAGCGGGGTCAAGGGCCATTGCGGGCTCGTCTTTTGCAGGAATGTGAGCCGCTTATAGCCGCCCGGAACGGCCAGCGCCAACCCTTGGCGCTGGGTTTGGTCGCCACCGTCCGCCGCATATGCCGGCGCATGGGGCTTGACCCTGCCCGCCCGGCAAAGGATATACCGTCCCGCTTGCCCCGGGGGTCCGGTGGCAGAGTGGTGATGCATCGGACTGCAAATCCGCGTATGCCGGTTCGATTCCGGCCCGGACCTCCACCTCCCCTCGTTTCCCGCCTCGTCCACGCACGGGTGACCGGCCCGGACCAGGCTGCTAGGACTGTGTCCCCTGGGCACGCCGAATTCCGAGTCTGCTGCTTGTTGTGCGCATTTTGCGCACCTCTGCTAGGACTGTGTCCCCTGGGCACGCCGGATTCCACCGCCGCGTGACCCGTCAGCCGGGAGGCATGGATGTCGTCGCAGCGCCTTCGCATCGGGATCGCCGGAGCAGGCCATTTCGGCCGCTATCACGCGCTGAAGGTCGCGGCATCGGATCGCGCCCGCCTGGTCGGCATCTACGACCCGGACGCCGAGAGGGCGAAGACGATCGGGTGGGAGGCCGGCGCGCCGGACATGGGGTTCGCGCCGCTGCTGGCGGGGATCGACGCGCTGATCGTCGCCGCCCCGGCCGAGGCGCATCACGAGCTGGCCGCCGCCGCGCTGCGGGCAGGCAGGCATGTGCTGGTCGAGAAGCCGATCGCCTCGACACTGGAACAGGCCGACGAGCTGGCATCGCTGGCCGCCGCCGGCGGGCTTGTGTTGCAGGTCGGGCATCTGGAGCGGTTCTCGGCGGCCTACCAGGCGCTGGCGGGACGCACAGGGGCGCCGCTGTATATCGAGGCGATCCGCATCGCGCCGTTCAAGCCGCGCGGGACCGATGTGTCGGTGATCCTGGACCTGATGATCCACGACCTGGACCTGGTGCTGGCGCTGATCGACAGCCCGATCATCTCGGTCGATGCCGTGGGCGCGGCGGTGGCCAGCCCGCACGAGGACATCGCCAATGCCCGCCTGCGCTTCGAGAACGGCGCGGTGGCGACCGTGACGGCCAGCCGGATCTCCACCCGGACCGAGCGGAAGATGCGGATCTTCGCCCAGAATGCCTATCTGGCCGCCGATTTCGCGACACGGAAGCTGACCGTGATCGGGCGCGGCGGCGGGCAGCCGGTGCCGGGCGTGGCCGGGTTCGGCATCCAGGACGTGTCGTGGGAGGATCACGATTCGCTGGCGGCCGAACATGCGGCGTTCGTGGCCTCGATCCTGGACGGGGCACCGGTGCTGGTCGATGCCGCGGCCGGGCGGCGGGCGCTGTCGGCCGCCCTGGACGTCGCGCGGGGCATGCAGGAGTCGCGCGCCCGGATGACGGCCTCGGGACTGATCGCGCCCGGCCAGGACCTATCCGGCCAGGGCGTATAGCGCACGCGCCGGCCATTCCCCCCGGCTCATTCCCCTCGGCCTCATTCCATCCAGGCCCATTCCCCCGGATCAGAGCCGGCGCACCAGCAGGTCGAGCACGGCGGCGGCGGCGGATTCCGACGGCGTGCCGGATGGCGGGCGCAGCATCGCCAGGGGGGCGCGGAACGCCTCGCGCTGCGCCGCCGCGGCAGCCGGGTCGGTCAGCAGCGGGGCCAGCGCCGCGGCCAGGCGGTCAGGGTTGCAGGCGCGCTGGATCAGTTCCGGCACCACCTCCCGCCCCTGCAGCAGGTTCAGCAGCGAGGCGTATTTCACCTTCACCAGGTAATGCGCCATCACCGCCGTCAGCGGGTTCACACGATAGGTGACCAGCATCGGCACCCCGGCCAGCGCCAGTTCCAGCGTCGAGGTCCCGGACTTGGTCAGCGCGGCGGCCGAGGCGGCGAAGGCATCGTGCTTGTCCTGCTCGTCCTCCACCAGGATCGGCGCGATCGGCCATTGGCTGGCGACCGCGCGCACCGTCTCGGCCACCGGGCCTGCCAGCGGCACGACGGGCGTGACCGGCACGGGCAGCCGTGACAGCGTCTGGCCCAGGATCGGCAGCAGGCGGGAAACCTCGGTCCGCCGGCTGCCGGGCATCACGGTCAGGATGCTCGCATCCCCGGCCAGGCCGTGGCGGGCGCGGAAGCGGGCGGCATCGCCGGTGTCGGCCCCGCTCTCCAGCACCGGGTGGCCGACGAAAATCGCCGGCAGGTTGTGGCGGGCGAAGAAGGCAGGCTCGAACGGCAGCAGGCACAGCAGCCGGTCCCACAGGCCGGGATAGTGCTTCACCCGGCCCTCGCGCCAGGCCCAGACCTGGGGGGCGACGTAATGGGCACGAGGAATGCCCAGCCCGGCGATGGCGCGCAGCACGCGATGGGTGAAGCCGGGCGAATCGATGGTCACCACGACATCGGGGCGGCGCGCCTCGATATCGGCCACGGTCTGTGCGATGCGCGCCTGCAGCCGGCGGATGCGCGGCAGGACCTCCAGCAGGCCCATCAGCGCCAGCTCCCGCATCGGGAACAGCGAGACCAGCCCCTGGGCCGTCATGCCGGCCCCGCCGATGCCGGCGAATTCCGCGGACGGGCAGGCGCGCGCGATGGCGGCCATCAGCCGCCCACCCAGCACGTCACCGCTCTGTTCGCCGGCGATCACGTAGATCAGGGGCATGGGATCAGCCTACCCGGTGGCGGGTGTGGCCGCGATCCCCCGGGTTCGGCCGCGCCGGGGGATCGGATCAGGCTCAGACCTGCCGCTCGACGATCAGCTTCTTGATCTCGCCGATCGCCTTGGCCGGGTTCAGGCCCTTGGGGCAGGTCTTGGTGCAGTTCATGATGGTATGGCAGCGATACAGCATGAACGGGTCTTCCAGCGCGTCCAGGCGCTCCC
>CAYZKM010000425.1:0-4723 GCA_964478525.1 uncultured Bifidobacterium sp. | reverse complement strand
CGCGTGGAAGTGGCCGCCTCCGTCGCCATGACCATCAAGGCGCGTGAACTGCGTGCCGCCGGCAAGAACGTGATCACGCTGACGACCGGCGAGCCGAATTTCGACAGCCCGCCGCATGCGATCGAGGCCGCGCACCAGGCCGCCCTGAAGGGGGATACGAAATATCCCCCGCAGGACGGCACGCCGGCCTTCAAGAAGGCGATCCAGGACAAGTTCAAGCGCGATTCCGGCATCGAGTACGCGATGGACGAGATCTGCGTCGGCAACGGCGGCAAGCAGGTCCTGTTCAACGCCATCATGGCCACCGTCGATCCGGGGGACGAGGTGGTGATCCCGGTGCCGTCCTGGATCGCCTACGCCCAGATGACCCAGCTGTGCGAGGGCACGCCGGTCTTCGTGAACTGCCCGCAGAACAACGGCTTCAAGCCGCGGCCCGAGGATATCGACGCCGCCATCACGCCGAAGACCAAATGGCTGGTGCTGAACAGCCCGAACAATCCCACCGGCGCGGTCTGCACCGCCGACGACATGCGTGCCATCGCCGCGGTGATGCGCAAGCACCCGCATGTCTGGATCCTGTGCGACGACATGTATGAACACCTGATCTTCGGCGGGTTCGCCCATGCCACGATGGTGCAGGTGGCCCCGGACCTGAAGGACCGGGTGCTGACGGTCTCGGGCGTGTCGAAGACCTATGCCATGACCGGCTGGCGCATCGGCTTCGCCGGCGGGCCCAAGGCGCTGGTCAAGGCCATGGTGAACATGCAGGGCCAGGCGACGGCCGGCATCTCCACCGTCGGCATGGCCGCCGCGGTGGCGGCGCTGAACGGCTCGCAGGATGGCGCGCGGCAGCAATCGGCCGCCTACAAGCGTCGCCGCGACATCGCGGTGGACATGCTGAACGCGGCCCCCGGGATATCCTGCCACAAGCCGGAAGGCGCGTTCTATGTCTTCCCGAATGTCGCCGGGCTGCTGGGCAAGACGTCACCCGGCGGACGCAGGCTGAACAATGACCAGGATGTGTGCCTGGCGCTGCTGGAGGAGAAATATGTCGCGACCGTGCATGGCGCGGCGTACCACTCCAGCCCCTATCTGCGGATCAGCACGGCCACGGCCGATGACGAGCTGATCGAGGGTCTGCGCCGCATTCAGGATTTCTGCCGCGAAGCGCGGTAGGGGCTGCGTTGCACCCACCCCGCGCGCAGAAGGGGCGTGCCGCATGACACCACCCCCCATCATTCGCCCCGGCAGCGACTCCGACGCCGAGGCGCTGATCGCGCTGATCTGGGCGTGCTGGTCGCAGTACCCCGGCGTGAAGATGGACGTGGACGGCGAAATGCCGGAACTGCGGGCCCTGGCCAGCCACTACGCCGGGAAGAACGGCGCGCTGTGGCTGGCCGAGGATGCCGCCGGCGGCGCCGTCGGCATGATCGCGGCCTGCCCGCATGGCGATGATGGGACCTGGGAAATCTGCCGCGTCTACGTCGATCCCTCGCTGCACGGTGGCGGCCTCGGCCACGCCCTGCTGGACCAGGCCGAGGCGCACGCCATCGCCGCCGGTGCATCTCGGCTGGTGCTGTGGTCCGACACGCGCTTCGACCGCGCGCATCGGTTCTACGAGAAGCGATCCTATGTGCGGTCCGGCCCGATCCGGGTGCTGGACGATATCTCGCACTCGCTGGAATTCGCCTATGCCAAGCCGGTGGACGGCATCCTGGTGCTGGATGCGGCTGCCGCCGCCTCGGCCGAGGCGCGGCTCTCGGCGATCCTGACCGCCTGCGTCGCCGAGGGGGCGGGCGTGTCGTTCCTGCCACCGCTGGCGCCCGAGACCGCGCGCGGCTTCTGGCGGGCGACCGCGCGCGATGTGGCGACCGGGCGCAAGGTGCTGCTGGGCGGGTGGGCCGGCGGCGTCCTGGCGGGGACGGTCACGCTGCATCTGGCGACGCCGCAGAACCAGGCGCACCGGGCCGAGGTGGCCAAGCTGCTGGTCGACCCGGCCTGCCGTCGGACCGGCCTGGCCCGCCGCCTGATGCAGCGGGCAGAGCACGAGGCGCGGGCCGCCGAGCGCACGTTGCTGACCCTGGACACGCGGGCCGGTGACCCCGCCGAGGCGCTGTATCGCGGCATGGGCTGGAACGAGACCGGCCGCATCCCCGGCTATGCCAGGATGGCCGATGGCGGGTTCGAGGAGACGCTGTTCTTCTGGAGGCGCATCTGACGGTTGCCACCGACCCGGTCCCCGGCCGCGATCCGCGCCCACCGTTGAACGACAGAATCAAGATTGACCGGTCCCGGCGGACGGTCGGACGCTGGGCCTATCGTCAGGGAGGCCCGCGATGATCACCCCGCGCTATATCGTCACGATGGCACAGTATAACAGCGAAATGAACCGCCGCATCTACACCGCCGCCGCCGGCCTGACCGACGATCAGCGGCGGCAGGATCGCGGGCTGTTCTGGACCTCGCTGCACGGCACGCTGAACCATCTGCTGTGGGGCGACCGGCAATGGATGTCGCGGCTGGATGGCTGGCCGCCCAACACCATCCCCAACCCGCAAAGCCCCACCCTGATCCATGATTTCGACACGCTGCGCGAGGCGCGCGCCGAGGCCGACGCCCGGATCGAGGCCTTTGCCAGCCGCATCGACGACGCCTGGCTGGCCGAGGATCTGACCTGGTATTCCGGCGGTGCGAAGCGGCAGATGAGCATGCCCAAGCCCTTGCTGATGGTGCATTTCTTCAACCACCAGACCCATCACCGCGGGCAGGCGCATGCCGCGCTGACCATGTGCGGGGTCGATCCCGGCGCCACCGATCTGTTTTTGATCGTGCCATCGGGCTGATTTCGCGCCAGATGGGTGGCAGTCCCGGTCGTGGTCGTGCAAGCTGGCCTGCCGCCTCGCAGAAGGCGGGCCACGTAGGGAGAACGACCATGACATCACGACGCCTGGTGCTGGCTGCCGCCGCATTCGGCCTTTCCGCCTGGGCAACGATGGCGCTCGCCGCGCAGCGCGGGGTCACCGATACCGAGATCATCGTCGGAACCATGACCGACCTGTCGGGCGTGACCGCGGTGCAGGGCGTGAACAACGCCAACGCGGTGCGCCTGGCCTTCGACGAGGTGAACGCCAAGGGCGGCATCCACGGCCGCAAGATCCGCTATATCGTCGAGGACACCCAGTACCAGGTCCCGCGCGCGGTGCAGGCGCTGAACAAGCTGATCAACAATGACGGCGTGTTCTTCACCATCGAGGATGGCGGCACGCCGATGAACAACGCCACTTTCCCGATGGCGATCGAGAAGAACATGCCCAAGCTGCTGCCGCTGTCGCCGGCGCGGTCGATGTATGAACCGTTCCACAAGCTGAAGTTCAGCCAGTACTCGTCCTATGTCGACCAGATGCGTGCGGGCGTGAAGTATTTCGTCGACAAGCGCGGCAAGAAGATGATCTGCGCGATGTACCAGGATTCCGATTTCGGCCGCGACGTGCTGGCCGGGGCGCAGATGCAGGCCGAGGCAATGGGCCTGAAGGTGATCGCCACCACCGGGCACAAGCCGACGGATACCGATTTCTCGGCCAATATCGCCAAGCTGCGCGATGCCAAGTGCGATCTCGTCGTGCTGGGCACCATCGTGCGCGACACCACGCTGATCATCTCCACCGCGCGCAAGCAGGGCTGGGACGTCGATTTCCTCGGCCAGCTCGCGACCTATGACACGGCGATCGCCGAGGCGCCGGGCAACGTCGCCGAGGGGTTCTATTCGATGTCGCCGTCGCTGTACGGCTACAGCGATGATCCACGCCCGGGCGTGCAGGAGCTGAACCGCAAGTTCAAGGCGAAATACGGTTTCGAGATCAACTATCTGGGCCAGACCGGCTATGCCTCGGCGCAGATCGTGATCGAGGCGCTGCAGCGCGCGGGGCGTGACCTGACCGTGGATACGCTTGTGGCGGCGCTGGAAACCATCACCGATTTCAAGGATGTTCTGGGCGCCACCTACACCTTCACCCCCACCAACCATCACGGAGCGACCAGGGCGTACCTGTCGGTGATCAAGAACGGCAAATGGGTGCCCGTGCAGAACGAGCCGCTGGACTACTGATCCCTACCGTTCGGCGCAGGCGCGGACAAAGGCGATGTCCGTGACCTGCCGCCAGCAGGGATGCGCAACCGCCGCGCGCATGGCCGTGACGGCGCGGCGGGAGGCATCGTCCTGCGCGATTTCGGCCAGCACCACGCGGCCACTCGCCGCGATGCGGCGGCGGATGTCAGCGGGGCTGTCGGCACCACCGATCACGACCATGCGCAACGCCGGCGGCACCTGCTGCGCGAAGGCGCCGACGATGCCCACGCCATCGTTGCCCGCCGGCACCAGGGCGATGCCGTCGCCGATATCGCGCGCCACCCGCGCCGCGACGCGCTGCGCCGGCTGCATGGTCTCGGGCCGCACGATCATCCCGGCGATGGCGATGGCCTGCACCGCCATCAGCACGCCCAGCAGCCTGCGTCCGCGCGGCGCGATGCCGGCCAGCACCGGCATGGCCAGGGGGATGGCGAAGGCCAGGTAGCGCAGCTCGATCGGCGTGTTGTCGAACACCGCGCCCAGCACCAGCAGCCCCGCCGCCGGGGCCACCGATGCCAGCGCCAGGCTCGCCGCTGCCGGGGTCAGGCACCGGACGCAGGCCACCGCCAGCCCCGCCACCAGCACGGTCAAGCCAAT
>CAYZKM010000424.1:0-4724 GCA_964478525.1 uncultured Bifidobacterium sp. | reverse complement strand
TGATCCTGGGCTTCCTGGGCGGCGGGCCGACCGCCATCCGCAGCAACTACCTGCTGATCAAGGGCATCGACGCCATCGGCGTGCGCATCGGCGGGCTGAACGAGGCCGACCCGGCGCTGGCCATCGCCAACATGAAAGCGCTGACCGAACTGGCCGGGCAGGGCAAGCTGAAGCCCCGGATCTCTCACCGGTTCCGGCTGGACCAGGCGGCCGAGGCCCTGCAGGTGGTCATCGACCGCAAGGTGATCGGCAAGGCGGTGCTGGTCAGCTGATCCTGCCCCCGATCCGCCAGCCCGATCCGCCAGCCCGATCCGCCGCCCCGGTGCGGGTTGCCGGGCTGGCGGGCGGGTCCTAACGTGATCCGCGACAATCACGGCTGTCCAACGGAAGGGCCACACCATGGAACGCGCGGAATTCGAGGCGGCGCTGCGGCGCGACGGGTACGAGATCGTGGCGCGCAGCATGGCGCCCAACACGGTCAACGCCGATCATACCCATGATTTCGACGCCCGCGTCCTGGTGACCGAGGGTGCGATCACCCTGACCCAGGGCACCGAAAGCCGAACCTATGGCCCCGGCGACTGGTGCGCCATCGCCGCCGGAACGCTGCACGCCGAATCCTGCGGCCCGGCGGGCGTGTCCTATGTCGCCGGGCGGCGCAAGCCTGCCTGACCGGATTTTCCCCTACCCCCGAACCACGATCAAAATCCCAGACGAGAGGAAACCAACGATGGCTGAACCAGGCCGCGCGTTGCCGGTGCCCACACCGGAAACGCAACATTTTTGGGAAGGCACCAAGGCCGGCGAACTGCGCCTGCAGCGCTGCGACGGCTGCGGCAAAAACTACTTCCCTCCCCGCCCCTTCTGTTCGGCCTGCGGGTCACGGAAAGTCTCGGTGTTCAAGGCGACCGGCAAGGCCGTGCTTTGGAGCTATGTCATCCATCATCGCCCGGTGCCCGGCTTCAAGCCGCCCTATGCCATCGCGGTCGTGCAACTGGCCGAGGGCGTGAAGATGATGACCAACATCGTCGACTGCGACCAGACGCCCGAGGCGCTGCAACTGGACATGGCGCTTGAGGTCGTCTTCGAGAAGCAGACCGACGACATCACGCTGCCCCTGTTCCGACCTGCCTCCCAAGCGGCGAAAGGCTGACCCCATGCGCAGAAATTCAGTCGCGGTGGTTGGCGCCGCGGAAACGACCCGGCTGGGCGTCATCCCCGACATGTCGCAGATTCAGCTGCACGCCGATGCGGCGCTGAACGCGATGGCGGATTGCGGACTGCGGCCCAAAGACATCGACGGCATCGCGTGCGCCAACGAAACCCCGGTGCAGCTGGCGCATTACCTGGGCATCACCCCGACCTGGGTCGACGGCACCGCGGTGGGCGGGTGCAGCTTCATGATCCATGTCCGCCACGCAGCCGCGGCGATCGAGGCCGGGCTGGCCAGGACGATCCTGATCACCCATGGCGAGAGCGGACGCTCCCGCGTCGGCAACCCGGCGCGCAGCGTGCACCCGCAATCGCTGAACGGGCAGTTCGAGCAGCCCTTCGGCCCGATGGGCCCGCCCAGCATGTTCACGATTCCCGTGCTGCGGTATATGAAGACGTATGGCGTGACCGAGGAGCAGATCGCCCAGGTCTGCGTCGTGCAGCGCGAATGGGCAGCCAAGCATCCGCGCGCCACGTTCCGCAACCCGATCACCACGGAAGACGTGCTGAACAGCCGCATGATCGCCTGGCCGTTCCGCCTGCTGATGTGCTGCCTGGTGACCGATGGCGGCGGCGCGCTGATCCTGACATCCGCCGATCGCGCCAGGGATTTCCCGACGAAGCCGGTCTATATCCAGGGCACGGGGGAGAGCGTCGAGACGCCGATGGTCTCCCAGATGGAGGATTTCACATCGTCGCGCGCCTTCCGCGTGGCGGGTCCGACGGCGTTCCAGCAGGCCGGTATCAACAAGAACGATATCGACCACCTGATGATCTATGACGCGTTCGCGCATCTGCCGATCTATGGGCTGGAGGATCTGGGCATCGTGCCGCGCGGCGAGGCGGCGGCGTTCATCGCATCGCGCAACACCGCGCCCGGCGGATCGTTGCCGTTGAACACCAATGGCGGCGGATTGTCGTATATGCATTCCGGCATGTACGGCATGTATGCGCTGCAGGAGAGCGTGCGTCAGATGCGCGGCACGTCGCCGGCGCAGGTCAATGGCGCGAACGTGTCGGTCTGCCACGGCGTCGGCGGGATGTTCGCAGCCTCGGGCACGATCGTCTTCACCAACGAGCCGACCTGACCGGACGGGCGCGATGGCCGGGGCCGTACGGTCCCGCCATCGCGACCCGCGTCATCGCGGGCGGAAGATCCGCCAGATCCCATCCAGTGCGACGACATCGCGTCCGGATGCGCTGATGATGCCGCGCACGAACACCATCGATCCGGTGGTGCGCGTGACTTCGCCCGCCAGATCGATGAACTCTCCGGGTCGGACCGCCGACAGGAAATGCGTGTTCAGCTGGATCGTGACATTCGGCACGCCGCCGCCCGCGGCGTCCACATAGCAGCCCAGGTTGTGATCGGCGAAGGCGACCAGGATGCCGCCATGCACCGCACCTGCGGGATTGGCATGGTCGGGCCGGGTCTGCAGACCATAGCGCCAGCTGTCGCCGTGGCGTTTGCGCCAGGACGTGCCGATGGCGGACGGCATCGGGTCGTGTGCCATCGGCGTCCAGCCATCGGCCGCGGGGTCGAAATCGGTCATGGCTGCCGCGCCGCGGCGTCGCCACGAGTCTGCAAGGGATCAGAATGTCGCATCCGGCCACTGTGCGTGATGCGGTGCAGCATCGCAACCGTCCCGGCGTGCAATCCTTGACCGTGCTGCCGCCCCATGGAACGCTCGGCCCCACCTGAAACCATGACCGACCGTGGCGGTCGCGCGGGGGAAGCACCATCCATGACCGAAAGCCTGTTCACCGGACTGAGGGTAATCGACTGCGCAAGCTGGATCGCCGGGCCGTGCGCGGCAACGATGATGTCCGATTTCGGCGCCGAGGTGATCAAGGTGGAACCGCCCGGTGACGGCGATCCCTGGCGTTCGCGCGGGCCGATCCCCGGGCGCGACGTCGACTATTACTGGCAGCTGACATCACGGAACAAGCAAAGCCTGGCGATCGACCTGAAGCATCCCGACGGCATCGCCGCGCTGCACCGGCTGGCCGCCTCGGCCGATGTGTTCGTTACCAACTTCCCCTTGCCGGTGCGCGACCGGCTGAAACTGTCGGCCGGGTATCTGACCGGGCTGAACCCGCGGCTGATCTATGCGTCGTTCACCGCCTATGGCGAGGAGGGCGAGGAAGCCGCGAAGACCGGTTTCGATTCGACCGCGTATTGGGCGCGCACCGGGCTGATGGACCAGGTGCGGGCGTCGAACGACACGCCGCCGGCGCGGTCGATGCCGGGGATGGGCGATCATCCCTCGGGCACCGGGCTGTACGCCGCGATCGTCACCGCGCTGTATCGGCGGGAAAAGACCGGCCAGGGCGGGGTGGTGAAATCGTCCTTGCTGCAGAACGGGCTGTGGGCCAATGGCTGTGCCGTGCAGACCCGGCTGTTCGGGGAACCGGTCGGCCATCGCCCGCTGCGCGAGGATGCGCCGAACGCCCTGGCCAACCATTATCGCACCCGCGACAATCGCTGGTTCATCATGGCGCTGTTCAACGAACAGCGGCAGCTGCCCGGCTTCCTGGCGGCGATCGGGCGGCCGGAGCTGACCACCGACCCCCGCTTTGCGACGGACGCCGACAGGAAGAAGAACGCCCGGGTGCTGACGCAGGTGCTGGACGATGTGTTCGCCAGCCGCGACCTGGCCGAATGGCGCACGGTTCTGGATGGCGTGGGCGTGACCTTCGGGATCGTCGGCACGGTGGACGAGGCGCTGCAAGACCCGCAGATGCAGGCCTGCGGCGCGCTGGTGCCGTTCGCCGACGGCAAGGGCCTGACCGTCTCCACCCCGTTCCATATCGACGGGGTGGCGAAGGTCGCCCCGCAGCGCGCCCCGGGACTGGGCCAGCACAACGAGGCGGTGCTGGCCGCGGCGGGCTACTCGGCGGACGAGATCGGACGGCTGCGCTCGCTGGGCGTGCTGGGCTGATCGGCCCCGGGGGAGCGATCGCGATTTGCCAGACCTTCGATGGACCGCCGATGCCGCGTGATCGCCCGACGCGTGCCATGATGGTCCGCTCACCGGTCGGGACTGCCTAGACGGTGCTGGCGCTGGCGGTGATCGCGCTGGGCGTCGCGGTGTGCGTCGGCAGCGGGCTGGCGCTGTGGCACATGCGCCCGATGAACGAGCGCCCGAAGCTGCCTGGCTGGGTGGGCATGGCGCATGGCGCCGTGGGGGCGCTGGGCCTCGGTGCGCTGTCGATGGTGTTGCAAGGGCCGGCGCGCGGGCTGACGACGGGCACGGCGGCATTCGGCTGGGCATCGGCGGTGCTGCTGACGGCCGCGCTGCTGGCGGGACTGACCATTCCGATGATGCGGCGCCTCCGCCTGCTGTCATCCACCGCGATCGTCATCCACGGTGTCTTCGCGATCACGGGTTTCGCGATCTTCCTGGCCTGGGCGTCGTTCGACTGAACCGGGTCCCGCACCGTCCGCGATGCGGGCCCCGCCATGTATCAGCTGATGGCCATCGAATAGATGTCCTTCACGCCCGCCGGCA
>CAYZKM010000423.1:0-4727 GCA_964478525.1 uncultured Bifidobacterium sp. | reverse complement strand
GAAGCCGGCATAGCTTTTCTTCGCGGCTTCCAGGCTGATGACGTCGGTCGGCGGCTTCACCTTGATGATGTTGGCACCCAGCAGGGCGGCCATCTGCGCGGCATAGGCGCAGATATCGACGGCGGTTTCACCGGCCCTGTCCAGGTTCGGGCCGCGCGGATAGGACCACACGACGACGGCGAGGCCGGCATCCTTGGCCTCCAGTGTCAGTTCCCGCAGTTCCTCCATCTGGGCGAAGGCGTATTCGCTGGCCGGATAGATGGTGAAGCCGATGGCGGCGCAACCGAGGCGCAGCGCGTCCTTCACGCCGGCAGTCACGGCCTGGTCCTTGTTGGTGGCCAGGCTGTTGGCGTTGTTCACCTTCAGGATGGTCGGAATCTGGCCGGCGAAGGTGTCGGCGCCCTGGGCGATCATGCCGAGCGGGGCGGCATAGGCGTTGAGGCCGGCTTCGATGGCGAGCTGGTAGTGGTAGTGCGGGTCATAGGCCGGCGGATTCGGTGCGAAGCTGCGCGCCGGCCCATGCTCGAACCCCTGGTCGACCGGCAGGATGACAACCTTGCCCGTGCCGGCGAGCTTGCCGGTGCACAGGATGCGGGCCAGGTTGGCCTTCACGCCTGGGTTGTCGCCCTCGTACCAGTCGAGGATCTTTTTCACCTTCTGGGTAACGCGCATCGGGCCTGTCCTTTCCTTGGATGTGCCTGTCCTGATATGGACTCTGTTAGCCCAGGCCGGGGCCTGTGTCACCCGGGCCGCTTCGCACCTGCACCCAAGCCATGGGGCGGCGACGGGCAAATGATACATTTACGAAACGGATAGCCGCCATGCGCGGTCGCCAGGGCCGGGGTGGTGCCGCATGTCGCCAACGTTTCGTTACATGAAGGTGAATCGTGCGGGATCGCGACGTGGACATTGCGTGGGCGCGCCGGATCGTACACAATTCTGTTGAATCTATGGTCGGTTCCTCCATTGAAGCGCGGGTGCGAACGAGAATGACGCAAAGACACGCAGGCACGGCGCCGGGGCTGTATCTTGGCGGCCGCTTCGCCGCGATCGGGCGCGCGCTGCGCCAGGCGGGACTGGCGGCGATGGTGCTGGTTGCCGCGGCGACGGCGGCACCGCCGGCCGGCGCGGTCGCGGTCGGCGACAAGGTGACCGGGCGGCTCGATTTCGGGAACAAGCAGGTTCCGCTGCCGTCCGGCACCTGGGTCGTCGCCGGGCTGGGCACGCAGGCGTTCCGCATGCCGGCCATCGGCGCGTTCGGCACGATCCAGACCGCCGTGCTGCTGATGACGCGCGGCGACACCGTGGTGGCGGTGCTGGAAGTGAACACCAACTCCATCCCGGTGAACGATGGCTGGGGCCGCACCAAGGCCTGCTCGCCCGAGCAGGGACAGCTGATGGCGATCATCCGCTATCGCACGGGGTGGGAGACATCCTGCCAGTTCGTCCGCGCCACCCGCTTCGGCGGCGACACGCCGGGCCCGGAGGCATGGGAAAAGGCCCGCGATTTCGCGGCGAAGTCCAAGCTGGCCCTGGCACCGATCTGGCTGACCGCCGGCTTCCGCGTCAGCGACCGCCAGGACATCGTCGATGTCCGCTACCACCTGAACCCCGCCTTGCTGCTGGGCCCCGGCGCGCTGGCGCTGAAACAGGTCACCGACTGGTCGCCCGAAGCGGTGAAGGGCGATCCGCTGCGCCAGGGCGCGGTGCAGGCCGTGTCCGCCTGGGCGTCGGGCTTCGATGCGTGGGTCGAGCGTGGGGTGCGCAACCAGATCACCGACCCGGCGGGCCCGCTGCCGGAGCTGGCGGCACAGCCGCAATCCTATGCCGATCCCAAGCTGGCCGATCTGCGCCGGCTGCTGGCCGAGGGCCGCATCACGCCCGAATCCTACAACCAGCAGATCGAGAAGGCGCGGACCGAGGTGCCGGAGTACCAGCCGAACACATCGCTGCTGTCGAACTCGGTGCAGAAGAACATCTCGTTCCGGTCCTTCGGCACTTTCGTCGACTACGGCATCGCCTATGTCGTGACCGCGTCGAACTACGTGTCCTGGGGCATCGCGCTGACGCTGAACGCCACCGATTCGGTGTGGTTCGTGCTGAACGACCAGTACTGGGACAGCTACTACGCCAAGCTGAACACGCATG
Organism: uncultured Bifidobacterium sp.; assembly: GCA_964478525.1. Taxonomy (GTDB): domain Bacteria; phylum Pseudomonadota; class Alphaproteobacteria; order Acetobacterales; family Acetobacteraceae; genus Rhodopila. Next base: position 2,579 of record CAYZKM010000423.1, on the reverse strand, counting down.
ATTCGGAACGCGTGGTCGACTTTGCCTATATCGGCGAGGAGGGCCGGGTCTGATGCGCCGCCTCGCCACCATGTTCCGCCGCGCCCCCGGGCTGATGCTCGCCCTGGCGCTGCTGGCCGCCGTCCCGTTCGCCGCGCGCGCGCAGGGCACCTTCAAGATCGGCACCACCGTGCAGGACGTGCTGGTGCTGGACGGCAAGCGCCTGGCCCTGCCGGTCGGCACCTGGGTCGTCGCCGCCGATACCGACAATGGCTGGAACAATCCGGACCTGGGCACCTATGGCTATCTGCGCACGGTGGTGCTGTTCCGTATCGCCAACGGCCAGATCGACACGGTGCTGGAAGTCAATTCCAACGTCCTGCCGACCATCGACGGCTGGGGCATGGCATCCGCCTGCTCGCGCACCGACCTGATCCTGGCGGTGAACCGCTATCGCGCCGGCTGGGACGGGTCCTGCTATTTCGTTACCCATACGATGATGAACACCAACACGCTGCCGGCCTGGCAGCAGGCGCGGGACTTCGCCGCCCGCAGCAGCTGGCAGATTCCCCGCACCCTGCTGACCGCCGGCTTCCGGTCGGCCAACCGCTCGGACGTGCTGGATGTGCGCTATCACTTCGTCCCCGAAACCCGCGGCGTGCGGGCCGAGGCCGCGGGGCGCTGGCGCGACTCGGCGTGGATGGCGTCGCGCATCGCGGAAGACCCGCGCCGTGAAGCCTTCGCCCGCGCCGTCAGCGACTGGGCCGTCGGCTACACCGCCGTGGTGGATGCCGGCCTGAAAGGGCGCGCCTATGCGAACGAGGCGATCGCCATGCCGGACCCCGGCACCAAGTCGCCGGCCGCCGACATCATCTCTCGCCGGATGGCCGAACTCGGGCTGCTGCGCCAGGCCGGGGCGATCACCGAAGAAGAATACACGGTCCAGGCCCAGGCGCTGAAGGAGCACGGCCTCGGCTCCTCCTCGATCGCCCCCGACCTCGGTGCGGTGACCGCGGTCAAGGCGCTGTCCTACCGCATCATCGTGTCGATCTCGCACATCTTCGTCGATTATTACTGGACCGGGAACTATGTCGCGGCCGGGGCACTGGAAGTGCTGCAGATCACCATCAACAGCGCAAAGTTCTATCTGCATGAACTCGGCTGGGCGAAATACCGGGGCATCCCGCGCACCGATGCCGCCCGCACGATCGATTTCCGCTATATCGGGACCGATGTCTGACCATCGGCACCCGAACGAACATCGGTGGCCGCGTGCAGCCGGCCCCGCCGCTGACCCCCGCCGCTGACCCCCGCCGCTGACCAGGGAGACTACCGCATGACTTCTCGCACGCTCGCCCTCGCCGCCGCTGTCTCGCTGGCCGTCGCGGGCAGCCCGGTCCTGTCGCAGCCCGCACAGGCGCAATCCGTGTCCAGCGCAGTGGCGACGGTGACGCCGATCGCCCTGTGGGCCATCACCGGCGCGGTGCTGGGCGCCGTCGCCTGGCCCGTGATCACCGGCGGCACCGCCGCCGCCGCACCGATCACCAGCGCCGGTGCCTTCCTGAACACCGGCGCCGCGGTCGGCACGGTGATCGGCGGAATCGGCTATATGATGACGCGCTGAGGCCGGCGCCCGCCCAGCCGTGAACGCCACCCGCTGGCAGGAGTAAGCACCATGAGACTGCGCCGTTCGGCCGCGATTGCCGGCATTGCCCTCTCGCTCTCGGTCGTGGAAGCGCCCGCCATCCCGGCATGGGCGCAGACGGCGGCGCAGCCCTCGACCGACTCGCCGGTGATCGCCAAGGTCCTGCCGGTGGCTGCCGGCGCGCTGATCGGCGCGGCCGCGGGCTTCTTCATCCTGCCCCTGGTCGTGTCCACCGGCAGCGCATCGGCCGCGGCCGGCGCCGCCGCGGCGGTGGGGCCGGTCACCAGCCCGTGGTTCGGCGTGATCGGCGCGAGCGTCGGCGGGTTCGTCGGATCGCGCTTCATCCCGTGATGCCGCATGCAGCCGGACCCGCCTCGACGCGGGTGGGCCGCCAGCAAGGACATCGCTGTTGAACGACGCCGCATCCCCGCCGGCGATCGCGAACCCGCATGCCGGCACGAAAGCCGAAGTGTTCCGCGCCTTCCTCAAGCTGGGCCTGACGTCGTTCGGCGGCCCGATCGCACATCTGGGCTATTTCCGCGACGAGCTGGTCGTGCGCCGCAAATGGATCGACGACGCCGGCTATGTCGACCTGGTGGCGCTGTGCCAGTTCATGCCAGGCCCGGCCTCCAGCCAGGTCAGTTTCTCGCTGGGCGTGCTGCGCGGCAACGGCATCCTGGGCGGGCTGATCGCCTGGTTCGCCTTCACCATGCCGTCGGCCCTGGTCCTGCTGGCCTTCGCGCTGAGTGCCGCCGCTTTCAAGGGCGCGGCCGCCCTGGGCGCGCTGCACGGGCTGAAACTGGTCGCGGTCGCCGTGGTGGCGCAGGCGATCTGGGGCATGGCGAGGTCCCTGACCCCCGACGGCACGCGTGGCGGCATCGCCCTGCTGGCGGTGGCGATCGTGGTGTTCGTGGATGGGTCGGCCGGGCAGGTCGCCGCCATCGTGATGGGGGCG
>CAYZKM010000422.1:0-4730 GCA_964478525.1 uncultured Bifidobacterium sp. | reverse complement strand
CAGCCCCGCCACCAGCACGGTCAAGCCAATCGAGAGCGGCATCTGCGCCGCCTCGGGCACATACAGAGGCAGCCCGCCCACGACATTCGCCACCATGAAGCGGCCCAGGCGGACCAGGCTCGCCACCGGCGCGAAGGGCGGGAACTGCGTCGGGCGCGATCCGCGCTGGCCCAGGAAGAACCACAGGCCCAGCACCAGCCAGGGCAGCATCCCGCACCCGGCCAGCAGTGCGATCCGGAAGCGTCCGAACACCGCCCAGCCCGCCAGCAGGCCGGCCGCGGGAAACAGCGCCAGGTAGTTGGCCCCCACCGCCGCCCCCAGCACCAGCCCCGCCCCCAGCCCCCCCGCCGCTCGGCGGGCGGTAAACAGCAGCACCGCACCCGCCAGCACCAGCATCTGCGCCACGGCAAAGCCGCGCGCGATGACACTGGTATAGACAAACCCGTAGCACCCCAGCGCCAGCAGCATCGCCAGCACCGGCGGCCGAGCGGCCAGGCGCGCGGCATATCCGACCAGGCCCAGCGTCGCCAGCCCCGCCACCACCGACAGCAGGCGCGCCGCGACCAGCCCGTCGCCGGCCAGGTACCGCCATCCACCCAGCAGCCAGAAATACAGCGGCGGATGCACATCCGTCTCGCGCAGGGCATGCGCGATCGCCACGGGATCCGCGCCCTGGCGCTGCAGCGCCAGCACCGCCCCGGCCGCGAACGGCGCATCGGGCCAGGACGGGCGGATCGCCGATCCCGTCAGGAACAGCGAGTACTGCTCGTCGTACTCCGCCCCGCGGGTGGCGGCGGTGACGACCAGCACCAGCGCCGCCGCCAGCAGGACCAGCCAGGGACCGAAAGAACGCGGAACGTTAACCAAGGATTCAGCACCACGATGGGATAGTCCCCAGCATGATCGGCAAAGCTTAACGGACCGCGAATGCTGGACCGCACCCCGCCATCCTGGCGCCCGTCACCGCCGCCCGCCGTCTCGGTGGTGGTGCCGGCGTTCAACGAAGCCGCCTGCCTGGGCGAATTCCATCGCCGCCTGCGCGCGGTGATGGACCCGATCGGCCGGTGGGAAGTGATCTATGTCGACGATGGCAGCACCGATGCCACGCCCGCCCTGATCCGCGAGCTCCGTGCCGCCGACGCGCATGTCGCGGCGATCCGCCTGTCGCGCAATTTCGGCAAGGAGATCGCGACGACCGCCGGCCTCGATCACGCGGCGGGGGAGGCGGTGATCGTCATCGATGCCGATCTGCAGGACCCGCCCGAGCTGATCCCCGCCTTGGTCGCTGCCTGGCGGCAGGGCTTCGACATGGTCAATGCCCGCCGCCGCGTCCGCGCCGGGGAAACCAGGATCAAGCGCATGACGGCGCATCTGTTCTACCGCCTGATGCAGCACACCGGGCGGGTGAAGCTGCCGGCGGATACCGGGGATTTCCGCCTGCTCAGCCGGCGCGCGGCCGATGCGGTGCGGCAGTTGCGCGAACACCATCGCTTCATGAAGGGCCTGTTCGCCTGGGTCGGCTTCCCCACCACCGAGGTGCTGTACGATCGCGCCCCTCGCCACAGCGGCACCTCGCGCTGGAGCTATTGGCGGCTGTGGAACCTCGCGGTCGAGGGAATTACCGGCTTCACCGTCGTGCCGCTGCGTATCGCCACCTATCTCGGACTGGTGGTCGCCGCGCTGGCGGTGGTGTATGGCGCGCAGGTCATCGTTCGCACATTGCTGTTCGGCAATCCCGTCGCCGGCTATCCCAGCCTGATGACGGTGATGCTGTTCCTGGGCGGCGTGCAGCTGGTATTCCTGGGCGTGATCGGCGAATATCTCGGCCGTGTCTTCAACGAGACCAAGCAGCGTCCACTGTATCTGGTGGAACGATACGACCCGGCCATCGCCGAGGCGCGGGCCAACGCATGACGCGGTTTGTCATGCTTGTGCTGCTTGCCGCATGGGTCCTGCCGCACCAGGCGTGGGCTCGCCCGCCAGCCGAGCGCGTGGCGATGCTGGCACGCGGGGTGAATATCACCGGCTGGTTCCGCTTTCCGGCATCGGCTGATCCGGCGGTGCTGCGCGGCTATATGACGGACCAGGCCATCGCCGGGCTGCGGCGCGCCGGGTTCAGCTTCGTGCGTCTGGCCGTCGATCCCGCGCGCCTGCCCGATCCCGGCTTCGCCGGCGCGGTCGGCGATGCCATCCGCCGCCTGACCGCGACGCGCCTGGGCGTCGTGGTGTCCCTGCATCCCGATGGCTGGCAGATCGAGAGGCGGGATGCGGAGCGGACCGCCCTGCGCCGGGCCTGGGACAGGCTGGCACCGCTGCTGCGGGCGCGCGGCGCGATGATGGTGTTTCCCGAACTGCTGAACGAGCCGGTGTTTCCCAATGATCCCACCGGCTGGCACGACCTGCAGCACGCGCTGCTGGTACAGGTGCGCGCCGCGCTGCCGGACCACACGATCATCCTGACCGGGCATGACTGGAGCAGCATCGCCGGACTGACCGCCCTGCGACCCGAGGCCGATCCCAACGTCGTCTACACGTTCCATCTATACGACCCGCCGGAACTGACCTCGCTGGCCGCGTATCGTGCGGGGCTCGATCGGGCGGCGCTGGCCGGCTTGCCGTTTCCGGTTGCCGACCGTGCCGGCTGCGAGGCCATGGCCGAGACGGTGCAGGACGGCGAGACGCGGGGGATGATGCGATACTACTGTGCCATGGGCTGGACCGAGGCGCGCGTGGCGGCCCGCATCGATGCCGCCGCATCCTGGGCGCGTGTCCATGACGCGGTCCTGCTGGCCGGCGAATTCGGTGCGAGCGCGCTGCTGAACCCGTCCGCGCGGCTGAACTGGCTGCGCCTGGTGCGGGAACGCTGCGCGGCGCATGGGATCGGCTGGGCGCTGTGGGGCTATGACGATGTGATGGGGTTCGCCCTGCCGCGGCCGGTGCCGCGGATGCCGGTACTGGATCGCGATCTGCTGCGCGCGCTCGGGCTTGTCGAGCGCGTGTCCGGAACGGATCGGTCATGAAAAGGAACCCCCGGCACTGGGCCGGGGGTAAGTATACAGGGAGGCTTCACGTCTGGGAGACGCAGGGATCCGAAGACCCCTTTCCAGCCACGCAGGCTGGAACACTGGCGGCGAACCGCCGTATGTCGTGGCGGGACATTAGGTCGGCTTCGCTCATTCCGGCCAACGCGATTTCCCTGGACCGGCCATGCCAATCATGCATGACGGAGGGTAAATTTCTGCCATAATTCAGGAATATGCCTGATGTTCTTCACACGGACGTGACTGCTCACGCTGCGATAACATCGAACTTGCGAATGAATTAACGTTTTCGTTCGCGGACCAAAACGCCGCCCTACGGACCGTTGCTGAACATGGCATTTGATGTCGTTCAAACATGCCACCGTCGCCGCAACGGTTGCGACGGCGGACCGGGTCCGGTCATTGGCAGTACTGCGTTACTTGGCAGCACATATCCGGCCAGCCGCATGTCCGCATGCGGACATGCGGCGTTCAGTGCATCTCGGACAGGCGCGAGAGCAGGAAGTCGCGAAATACGGCGACGCGCTTCGAGTTCCGCAATTCCTCGGGGTAGACGAAGAACATGTCGACCTTCGGCCCCTTGAGATCGGCCAGCACGCGGACCAGGTCGGGGTTCTCGGACACCACGTAGTCGGGCAGGGCGCCGATGCCCAGCCCCGAGCGGATCGCCAGCAGCACGGCGTGGATGTTGTTCACTTCCAGCACCGCCCGCCTTGGGTTGCCCGGCCGGCGCCCCGCCTCGGCCAGCCAGTTCACGTCGGGCACCGGCGGGTGATGGCTGCCGAACAGCACCAGGCGATGGGCGTCCAGGTCCTCGGGGCGTTGCGGGACGCCGTGCTTCTTCAGATATTCGGGTGATGCGCAGATATGGTACTGCATCGTCGTCAGGTGGCGCTGCACCAGGTCGGGCTGCTTGGGCGGATGCATCCGGATCGCCACATCGGCTTCGCGCATCGCCAGGTCCAGCTCGGCATCGTCCAGCAGCAGTGATACCGACACCTCGGGGTACGCTTCCAGGAAGGCGTGCAGCCGTGGTGCCAGCCATGACGCGCCGAACCCGACCGTGGTGGTGACCTTCAGGCGCCCGGCCGGCTTCTCCTTGCTCTCGGTCAGCAGCGCCTCGGTCATCGCCAGCTTGGCGAACACGTCGCGCACCGTGCGGTTCAGCGATTCGCCCTGTTCCGTCAGGATCAGGCCGCGCGCATGGCGGTGGAACAGCGGCACCTGCAGTGCCTCCTCCAGCGCCGAGATCTGGCGAGAGACAGCGGACTGGCTGAGGTTCAACGTGTCGCCCGCATGCGTGAAGCTGCCGGCCTCGGCCACGGCGTGGAATACGCGCAGCTTGTCCCAGTCCATGTCTTAGCCTCTCCCTGTGCCGGGACCTTCCCCGGCCGCCCCTGTCAGGCGTGCGCCGATCCCTCGACCGGCATGGTATATGAGGACACTAATCGAATTTTGCCGAGTCTGGCGGCAAAGGTCGGTGTTCTTTTTTTGCCGGTTCTCCGTCAGTCCGCGGCCAGTGCGGGGCTGTGTTCGTGCGCCGCCAGCCATTTTTCCGCCTCCAGCGCCGCCATGCAGCCGGTGCCGGCGGCGGTGACGGCCTGGCGATGGATCTTGTCCTGCACATCACCCGCGGCAAACACGCCGGCGATGTTGGTGCGCGTGCTGCCGGGCGTGGTCTGGATATAG
>CAYZKM010000421.1:0-4762 GCA_964478525.1 uncultured Bifidobacterium sp. | reverse complement strand
CGTGGCAGCGGGTGAATCATGCGATCAAACAATAAGATAGCGCGCGCTGACCGGTTACGGTCAGCCGGAAGGCGCGCTAGTGAAAGGCGTAGGCATCCATGCGCAGCACGCCATAGTTGACGCTTCGGTGCAGGCGTTCCGCCCGCGCATCCGGCCCCGCCGCGCCCAGCGCCACGAACAGCGGCAACAAATGCTCCTCCGTCGGATGCTCCTGCTCGGCATAGGGTGCGCGGTTGCGATAGGTCAGCAGGTCGCAGCGGCGTCCCTCGGTGATCGCCTGGTCCATCCACGCCCCGAACGCGGCCACATCGGGCGCTTCCGGCTGGTCGATCGGCTGCCCGCGGAACCGGCCGAGATCGTGGGTGAAGCTGCCCGACCCCAGGATCAGCACGCCATCCTGGCGCAGCGGGCGCAGCGCCTCGCCGACCTGGCGGTGATGCGCCGGGCCCAGATGGCTTTGCAGCGAAATCTGCGCCACCGGGATATCGGCGGCGGGCCAGGCCATCAGCAGCGGGCACCAGGCGCCGTGATCCAGGCCGCGTTCCCCATCCACCGCGCAGGGCAGGCCGGCGGCGCACAGCAGGTCGGTGACACGGTCGGCCAGCGCGGGGGCACCGGGCGGGTTGTAGCGCAGCGCGTACAGCGCCGGCGGAAACCCGTAGAAATCATGGATCGTGCCGTTCACCGCCGGCGCGCTGACCACGGGTTCGGGGGTTTCCCAGTGCGCCGAGGCGACCAGGATCGCGGATGGACGGCCGTGATGCCGCTGGATCCAGTCGCCGAAGCCGGCGAGGAAATCGCCGGTTCGGGTTTTCAGCAGGGGCAGCATGGGCGAACCATGGCTGAGGAAGACGCTGGGCTGCATGGGGAGCTTCCCGTTCGGTCGGTGTGGCGGGAACATGGCGTCAAACATGTTTGCATGGAATTGACGATCAGCGCAGATTGCCTATGCGTTGACGCATGGACGATCATGCTGCCCTGGGATGACCTGCAAAGCTTCCTCGCCATCGCCCGCCACGGCACGCTGTCGGCGGCGGCGCGGGTGCTGGGCGTGCGGCAGACCACCATGGGCCGCCGCCTCGCCGCCCTGGAAACCCGCGCCGGCGCGCGCCTGCTGGCCAAGACACCGGCCGGCTATGTCCTGACCCCGGCGGGGGAGGCCATCCTGGCGCATGTCGAGCGTATCGAGGCCGAGACCCTGGCCATCGAGCGCCGGGTCAGCGGGCGCGACATCCGGCTGGAGGGGGTGGTCCGCGTCACCACCGTCGAGATCCTGGCCGTGGAGGTGCTGACACCCGCCTTCGCCCGCCTGCGACAGGACCATCCGGGCATCGTGCTGGAAATCGCCGCCGATGCCCGCAGCCTGAGCCTGACCCGCCGCGAAGCCGACATCGCCCTGCGCCTGGCGCGCCTGACCCAGAACGACCTTGCGGTGCGCCGCGTCGGCGGGCTGGGCTTCGGGGTTTATGCGTCCGCCGATTATCTGGCGCGCCACGGCCAGCCTGATTTCGCCGCCGGGGCGCCGCGCCACACCACGATCCTGAACCCGCCCGACGCGATGGGATTGCCCGAGATGACCTGGTTCACCGGCCTGACCCACCAGGGTACGCCGGCGATCCGCCACAACAGCCGCTATGGCCAGCGGGCGGCGGCGCAGGCGGGAATGGGGCTGGCCGTGCTGTCACGGTTCATGGGCGACGGGGCGGGGCTGGTGCGGCTGGACACGCCGGTTCCGCCGCCGCCGCGTGACGTCTATCTGGCCGTGCATAATGACATCCGTCATACGCCGCGTATCCGCGCAGTGACCGATGCGATCGCCGCGTCGATGCGCGCCGAGGCCGACCGGCTGGCGCCGCCCTGATCATGCGGCGGGTGCGTCGGCCTTGTTCCGTGGCCTGCGTGGCCACTGGCTGTCGATCACCAGGGCGATCACGCCGCAGACGATCGCCGCGTCGGCCACGTTGAACACGTACCAGGAAATATCGCCCCATCGCGTATTGACGTGCACATGGATGAAATCCACCACGGCGCCGAAGCGCAGCCGGTCGATCACATTGCCGATGGCACCGCCGGCGACGGCCCCGATCGCACCGGCCACGAAACGGCTTTCGGCGCGCAGCAGCCAGACCCCCAGCGCCAGCACCACGGCCAGCGACACGCCGGCCAGGATCAGATAGCCCCAGGCCCCGAAGCCGTTCATCAGCCCGAAGGTCACGCCCTGATTCCAGACCATGGTCAGGTTCAGCACGGGCAGAAGCTCGACCTGCCGGCGGACGGGCAGGTTCAGGACCTCCAGGATCCACCACTTGCTGACCTGGTCGGCAAGCAGGACGGCCAGGCCGACGACCGACCCGATCCGCAGCGCGCGCGCGGCCCCCATGGTCAGGCCGGCCGGCAGACCAGGCCGGACTCGACCGCGTCGGCGCAGCGCAGGCACAGGCCGGGATGGGTCGCGCGCGATCCGACCTCGGGCAGCACCTTCCAGCAGCGCAGGCATTTCTCGCCCGCGGCGGCGGTCACCACGGCCATCTCGTCACCGGCGCCGGACACGGTCTCGACACCCGACACGATCGCCACCTCGGCCCATTCCGCCGCATTCAGCAGTTCCGCCTCGTCGGCCGCCAGCTTCAGCGTGACATTGGCCTGCAGCGAGGCACCGATGGTCTTGGCGGCACGGGCTTCCTCGATGGGGATGGTGATGCGGCGGCGGATCGCGCGCACCTGCTCCCACTTCGCGGCCAGGGGGTCGTCGCGCCATGCGCGCGGCAGGTCGGGGAACAGTTGCAGATGCACCGAATCGTCGTCGCCGAACCGCGCGCCCCAGGCTTCCTCGGCCGTGAAGCACAGCACCGGCGCCAGCCAGATCGACAGGCAGCGATGCAGATGGTCCAGCACCGTCCGCGCGGCGCGGCGGCGCAGGCTGTCCGGCCGGTCGCAGTAGATCGCATCCTTGCGGATATCGAAATAGAACGCCGACAGATCGGTCGAGCAGAAATTATGGACGTCCGGATATACGCCGGTCCAGTCATAGGTTTCGGTGGCGGATCGGATCCTGGCATCCAGCTCGGTCAGGCGATGCAGAACCCAGCGTTCAAGCTCCGGCATCTGCTCCAGCGGCACGCGTTCTTCCTCGGTGAACCCGTCCAGGCTGCCCAGGATCCAGCGCAGCGTGTTGCGCAGGCGCCGATACAGTTCGGCCTGCTGCTTCAGGATTTCCGGACCGATGCGCAGATCGTCGGTGGTGTCGGACGACATCACCCACAGGCGCAGGATATCGACGCCGTACTGCCTGGCCACATCCTCGGGCGCGGTGGTGTTGCCCAGGGATTTGGACATCTTCCGGCCCTGCTCGTCGTTGACGAAGCCATGGGTCAGGATCGCCTTGAACGGCGCCACGCCGCGCGTGCCGACCGATTCCAGCAGTGACGAATGGAACCATCCGCGATGCTGGTCGCTGCCTTCCAGATACAGGTCGGCCGGCCAGGGCAGGCCGCGATCCTCCAGCACGAAGGCGTGGGTCGAGCCGGACTCGAACCAGACATCGACGATGTCCATCACCTGTTCGTAATCGTCGGGGTTGCGGTCCGGGCCCAGGAAGCGCGACGGCGGCGAGGCATACCAGGAATCCGCGCCCTCGGTCCGGAACGTATCGACGATGCGGGCGACGACGGCCGGGTCGCGCAGCGGCTCGCCGGTGCGCTTCTCGACGAAGACGGTGATCGGCACGCCCCAGGCGCGCTGGCGGCTGATGCACCAGTCGGGTCGGCCTGCGATCATGGACCCGATGCGGTTGCGCCCCTGGTCGGGCACGAACTGCGTCGCGGCGATGGCGGCCAGCGACTTGTCGCGGATGCGCTCCGGCCCGTCCATGCGGATGAACCATTGCGGTGTCGCACGGAAGATCAGCGGCGCCTTCGACCGCCACGAATGCGGGTACGAGTGCCTGATCGACCCGCGCGCCAGCAGCGTGCCGGCCGCGATCAGCGCGTCGCAGACCGCGTCGGCGGCCTTGTAGACATGCGCGCCGGCGAACAGCGGCACCCACGGGTTGAACGTGCCGTCATCGCCCACCGTTTCCGGGATTTCCAGACCGTTCGCTCGGCCCAGTATGAAATCGTCCTCGCCATGGCCAGGCGCGATGTGGACGAAGCCGGTGCCGGCCTCGGTGGTGACGAAATCGGCCATCAGGACCGGCGTGTCCTGCTCGTAGCCATGGCCGCGCAACGGGTGGGCGCAGATGGTGCCGGCCAGCGCGTCGCCCTTGTAGACATGTACCAGGTGGTGGGTCGTGATGCCGGTGTCCTTGCAGAACTGCTCCAGCAGCGGCAGGGCGACCAGCAGCTTCTGCCCGACCCGGGCCAGCGAGCCAGGCTCCACCCCGTCGACCCGCATCAGCGCGTAGTCGAAATCCGGCCCCGCGGCGATGGCGCGGTTGCCGGGCATGGTCCAGGGCGTGGTGGTCCAGATCACCACCGCGGCATCGCGCAGTTCGGCCGTCGGTGCCGTCACGATGGGAAAGCGCACCCAGATCGTGGTGGAGGTGTGGTCGTGATACTCGATCTCGGCTTCCGCAAGGGCGGTCTTCTCGACCGGCGACCACATCACCGGGCGCAGGCCGCGATACAGCGCGCCGTTCAGCAGGAACTTGCAGATTTCATTGGCGATCGACGCTTCCGAGGGGAAGTCCATCGTCGCGTAGCGCTGCGGCCAGTCACCCTCGACACCCAGGCGGCGGAATTCATCGTTCTGCACGCCCATCCAG
>CAYZKM010000420.1:0-4784 GCA_964478525.1 uncultured Bifidobacterium sp. | reverse complement strand
TGCGCGGACCGATCGAGGACGAGGCGGCGCAGAATCCGCTGATGCGGCATTTCCTGTCCACGCAGAACCGCTCTTCATACTTTGAAGGCAGCAGCGGCCTGGTCGCGCCGCTGTCGGACGATGACATACGCCTGACACGACGCGCGTATTACGGCCTGCTGGCCGAGGTCGACCACTGGATCGGGCAGGTGATCGCGGAGCTGCGGCGTTCCGGCCAATGGGACGACACGCTGGTGGTGTTCACGTCGGACCATGCCGAACAATTGGGCGATCATCATCTGCTGGGCAAGCTGGGGTGGTTCGACCAGAGCTATCACGTGCCGCTGATCATCCGCGCCCCGGATGGTGTGCGCGGGCGGATCGTCGATGCGCCGACGGAATCGGTGGACCTGATGCCGACCATCCTGGACTGGCTGGGGCTGGAAACGCCGCGCGCGTGCGATGGCGTCTCGCTGCTGCCGTGGCTGGGCGGACAGACCCCCGCAACCTGGCGTGATGCGGTGCATTTCGAGTTCGACCTGCGCGGCGGCTGGCCGCATGCCGCGCCGCCGCCGCTGGACCTGCCGTTCGATGGGGCGGGGCTGTGCGCGATGCGGACGGCGGAGTGGAAATACGTGCACTGCCCGTCGCTGCCGCCATTGTTGTACGATTTGCGCACGGACCCGCACGAGATGCGCAATGTGGCTGACGATCCTGCCTATGCGGCTGTATTGACGGATGCGGCGCAACGGATGCTGTCGTGGCGGATGCTGCATGCCGAAAAGACGCTGACGCGGTTCTGCGCGACGCCGTCCGGGTTGGTCGATCGGGTGGCGGGGTAGGGAGGCCACGGGCCCCCCTACGCCGGTGTCAACGCCCGATGCCGAACATCCGGCCGAACTTCGCAAGATAGGCCTTCACCACCACCCAGAACAGACTGCCGGCCGAGATGGCGGGCGCCGGCGTGGGTATCGGTGCCGGACGTGGCGTGGGCGGTGGCGTCGGGCTTGCGACCGGTTCCACCACCACAGGACCGGTGGCGGCGTCCAGCACCGGCGGCGGTGCCTCGATCACCGGTTGCTCGGCCGGCACATCGTCCTTGGAGAATTCCGCCGCTGCCCGCTTGGCGAAATCCGCCATGATGACATTCGCCACGGCGATGCCGCCGGTGCGCGCGAAATCCGCCAGCACGCCGCCCAACTCGGCGTCCGAGACGATCTTGACGATCGTCGCCGGTGTCGCCGAGGCCGGATCGTCACGCAATGCGAACGACACCTTCACCCCGATCCGGGCGGCGCGCATATCCGCGGTGCCGCGGCCGTGCACGCTGCCGGTCAGATTGTCGAAATCGAAGTCGACGGATGCGCGCCCGCTGAACTTGATCTTCTTCGGGCCGAACGACACCACCATGCCGCCCGGCCACGACCCGTCCTCGTTCTGGGCCTCCAGCACCGCGCCCGGCATGCAGGTCGCCATGCGCGGCACGTCGGAGAACCGGCGGATCACATCCGCCGGCTTGCCCGGAACGCTGAACTCTCCTTCAAAATGCATCTGTGGTTACGCGGGCTGACGCAGCAGCGGCGCCATGCTGGGGATGCCGTGATACACTTTGGCATACGGATCGGTGGGCGTGGTGGCCGACACGCGCGCATCGATCAGATACAGCCCGCCTTTCGCCAGGCCAGTCTTCACCGCATCGCCGATCTGGTCGACGCTGTTCAGCAGCACGCCGTCGCCGCCGAACGCCCGGGCGATCGCCACGAAATCCGGCGACACCCATTGCGCCAGCTTCTCGTTGAAGCCCTTGGCGGTCAGCTTGTGCACTTCCGCGCCATAGCCGCCATCGTTCCACACCACCAGGCAGATGTTCAGCTTTTCGCGAACGATCGTCTCCAGCTCCTGGATGTTGAACATCATGGACCCGTCGCCCTCGATCGCGACATGCTGGCGACCGGGATTGCCGACCGCGGTGCCGACCATCACGCCAAGGCCCTGGCCGACCGCGCCGAAATTGTAGGAGAACTGGATCTCCGATCCTTCCGGCAGCGGCATGTAGGACGCGACCCACGAGAAGAAATGGCCGGCGCCGCAGGTCACCAGCACGCCCTTCGGCAGCGCCGCGCCCAGCTTGTTGCCCAGCTTGCGCGGGTCCAGCCCATCGGCCGGCGAGGCGAACTGGTGGTCGGGCGCATCCAGCACCGCGCGGGTTTCCGCCGTCCGCATGCCGGTCTTGCGCACCTGGCGGGATTCCAGCGCTTCGTTGATCGCCGCGACGGCTTTCTTGGCATCCGCCTGGACATACAGGCCGGGAATCACGCCGATCTCGTCGGGCATCGGACGAATGTCGATACGCGCAACCTCCGCCGACGGGAACATCAGCCCGCCTTCCGTCGTGTAATACCCAAGCTCGGCGCCCACACCCAGGACGAAGTCGGCATCCGCCAGCAGACGCTCGGTCGGTTCCGAGGCGAATGCGCCGGAGATGCCGACATTCCACTCATGCCCGGCGAACAGGCTTTTGCCTTGCAGGGAGGTCGCCAGCAGCGCGCCGGTGCGGTCGGCCAGCTTGATGATCTCGTCCTTCGCGCCGGCCATGATCGCGCCGCGCCCGCCGACGATCACGGGGCGTTCGGCGGCGGCCAGCTTCTCGATCACCTCGTTCAGGATGTCCTGTGCGGGGGTTTCCATCCGCTTCGGCAGGAACTGCCAGGACGGGCGATATTCATAGTCCCAGTCGAAATCTTCTTCCTGCAGGCCCATCGGCAGGTTCAGCATCACCGGGCAGCGATGCACGCGCGCGGCATAGAACGCCTCGGCGATTTCCTCGGCCATGTTGTCGGCTGACGTGATCGTATGGAAGCGGGTGTTGCAGGATTCGACGAAGCGGCGCTGGTCCATCATCTGCGTCCGGTTCTTCGAACCCGGCTGGATTTCGCCGGCGATCATCACCACCGGGGTCTTGCCGCGATAGGCGGCGATCAGTGACGTACCGCATTGCGTGATGCCCGGCCCGCAGGTGACCATGGCGACGCCGACCTTGCCGGTGGTGCGGGCATAGCCATCGGCCATCGACACCGACATCGATTCATGCCGAGCGGAGTAGCCGCGAACTTTCGGGTCGCGGCAGATGGCGCCCCACAGCCACATGTTGCCGTCACCCATCAGCCCGAAGAAGTCGGTGACACCTTCCGCGATCAGGGATTGGGCAATCGCTTCATAAACTTTCATCGTCGTTCGTCCCCTGGGATTGTCTGGTCATGGTTGGCCCCGGGGCGCCATGCCCGGGAACGTCGTCGCAGTGTGCCGGTATCACAGCGCGGCACAAGGGTGGCGATATGACGGACAGGCTATGGCGCCATCCGGTCAGGTCGTGGCGGCGGCCAGATTCGCGGCATCCGACACGTGTCCTTTCTGGTGAAAGTAGTTCTTGCGATAGAACTCCAGCACCAGGTCGCGATACACCGCCGGCGGATACCGCGCGGGATTGTCGGCCGAGACGCAGCTGGGCACGCATTCGATCATGCGGGCCGGGTTCGGGCTGTGGAAATACGCGATCGAATACCGGTCGGTGCCGGATTCGTTGATCACCCCGTGCGGCGTCGACAGGAACCGGTCGTTGGAGAACCGGCGCATGATGTTGCCAAGGTTGATCAGGTAGGTGCCCGCAATGACCGGCGGGGCGAACCACTCGCCCGAGGTCAGCCGCACCGCCAGGCCCGGCACATCGGTGCGCGCCAGGGCGGTCATGAAGCTGTTGTCGGTGTGGGGCGCGGCGCCAAACGTGTTCTCGGTCATGTCCGCCTGTGGCGGGTAGTGCAGGAAGCGCAGGTTGGCGTGCGCCTCGTCGGCGAAATAGGGCGTGAAGAAATCCGCCGGCAGGTCCAGTGCCGCGGCAAAGCCCGGCAGCATCCGGTCGCACATCGCGCCCACGGCATGGAAATATGCCATCATGTCGTCCCGCAGGCCGGGCATGGCGGGCGGCCATTGGTTGCGACCGCGCAACGGCAGGCCCGCCATCACGTCGGGATGGTCGGCGGCGCGGTCGTGGCTGACGAAGAAGCTTTCGTTCTGGTTCGGCTTCGTCGCCTGGTGTACGGTGGACGCGCCCTGCACGGACGCGTTCATCGGCATGTAGCCGATATTGTTCTCGTTCAGCCGCAGCTTCAGCTTTTCTGCAAGCGGCAGGGCGTGGAACCGGCGCGACGCGGCAAAGGCGCGGTCGATCATCTCCTGCGGCACGCCATGATTGGACGCGTACAGAAACCCCACATTCGTGCACGCATGGCGCAGTTCCCCCGCCAGCCGTTCCAGCGCGCCGGGTTCGCCGGCGAAATACGGGCCGAAATCGACGATCGGAATCAGCGCGGAGATTTCCCGGGCGTTGCGAACCGCGTGCTGCTTGAACAGGTGCATATGCCACCCTCCCGCGCCGATGGTAGCGCATGACAGGTCGGGGGCCAAATGCGCGTGCCCCTTGACGGGCGGGGCCGGCGGTTTTCTCCTGGCAGGCAATCACGGGCAGGCAGGAGGAAGACCGATGCAGATCCGTCCCATGGGACCCAGGATCGGGGTCGAGGTCAGCGGCGTCGATGTGAAGACGATCTCGGATGCCGACTTCGCCAGGATCTACCAGGCGTGGCTGGATCGCAACGTTCTTGTGGTGACCGGGCAGGAACTGACGATCCCGCAATTCCTGGCCTACAGCCGCCGCTTCGGCGTGGGGGAACCGCACCCGTCCAAAGGCACGCGCCACCCCGACGATCCCGACATCACGCGGGTGGGCGTCGGCAAGTTCGATGCCGATG
>CAYZKM010000419.1:0-4794 GCA_964478525.1 uncultured Bifidobacterium sp. | reverse complement strand
ATCACGTCGAGCCGCGTCCAGAAAGAGAGGAAATTCCTTGTGCGATTCGCCTGCCCTGGGCTGGCGCGCCCCGCTGGTCCCCATTACGGCGCAGCAATCACGGACGATCGGGCGGCCTGGCGGGTCATGGCGTGTTCCGTATCGGGACCGATCCGGAAAGATGTGGTTTCCGTCTATGGATTCCACGTGGACAAACTGGTTAATTGACGAACGAGACGACAGGGAATAGCCACGACGGGTTTTGAGAGAAGGAAACGCCACCATGCAACGCCGTTCCCTGGTCGCCGGAGCCGGCCTGCTGCCGCTGCTTGCCGCCTGTGCGTCTGTGGACACCCAGCAGACCACCACGCTGAATGCCGTCGTCGAGACCATCGATCCTGTCGCGCGGGAAATCCTGCTGCGTGGCGATGGCGGGTCGCAGTCCGGTGCCCTGCTGACCATGATCGTCGGCAGCCAGGTCCAGCGTCTGAACGAGATCCACTCGGGCGATCGGGTGACGGTGGTCTACTACCAGGCGCTGGCCGCCCGGGTCGTCAGTCCGCTGGCCGGCAGCAACCAGCCGTTCACGGGTGTGGAGGTGGACCGCAACAGCTCTGCCCAGCGTCCGGGCGGCGAGGTCACCCGCGTGCGCAGCGGCCGCGTGACGATCACCGGGGTCGATCCGTCGGCCGGCATCGTCAGCTTCATCGCTCCGGACAACCGCCCGCGCATGGTGATGGCGAAGAACCCCGAGGTTCTCGCGTTCATCCGTCAGCTGCGGGTCGGCCAGCAGGTCGACATTGTCTACGAGGAAGCGCTCGCGATCTCGATTCGCCCGATGAAGTAGCGTCCGGGGAAGCCTGCGGGGCCAGCCCCGCGGCGCATCGCGATTACGGCGCCGTCATCGCCTGGAGAGAGGGTGGACGATGGCGGCGCCGGTTGCGTCAGGCGGCGTGCCGGAACATATCCGGCTGGAATCCGGTATCCCGGACCATCGGGGCATGGGCCAGAGCAGCGTTGTCGCCGGTGAACGGAGGGAAGCCCAGACGAAGCAGCGTCGGATCGAGATCGTCGCAGACCACGACTTCGTCGCAATCGTCAAATGTGGCAACGTCCGTATGGTCAATGAAAAGAGCGTTCAACATATTCCGCATCTCCTGACAGGAAGGATCGCATTTTGCGGTCCCGTTCAGACCGGCACATCCGGGCGGTTCCTGCCCGGCATCTCGGTGCCGCCTGTCCTGAAGCGGTGATATCCGCGGGGACGCCCCAATGAAAGTCGGGTTTTGTGGGGTTGTGTCCAAGCCGGTGACTCGACAAATGTCGACAATTCATCTGCGCCTGTCGAACACCCGCCGGTCATCGGTTGACCGGCCCGGGCGGCGTTCCTATCAACGGCCACCCCCGATGACAGGCGCATCATGACCGCGGCCGACACACTTCCCCCTGTTCTTGCCACGGCGTTCGCCGCGATCGGCATCGCGCCGCGCATGGTCTCGCACCCGCCGCTGCGCACCGTGGCCGACGCCCATGAATATTGGGACGCGCTGCCGGGCCTGGCCGTGAAGAACCTGTTCCTGAGGGACTCCGGCGCGCAGTACTGGCTCGTGGTGCTGCCGGCCGAGGTTTCGGTCGATACCAAGACGCTTGCGGCGGTCATCGGGTCCAAGCGAATCTCCTTCGGATCGGCCGATGACCTCGTGCGAATCCTGGGCGTCAACCCCGGCGCGGTCACGCCGCTGGCGATCATCAACGACAGGGAACGCCGGGTCCGCCTTGTGCTGCATGATGCCATCCGGACAGCCGAGGCCGTTCTGGTACATCCCCTTGTCAACACCGCGACCCTGCTGCTGCCGCCCGCCGATCTGGCCCGGTTCATCGACCATTGCGGGGTTCAGCCGGCAATGGTGGATCTTTCGCCGGCGTTCCGGATCGCCTGACGGACGCCGCTACACGAACCGGTGCGTTGCCTGGCGGCTGACCATCATGGCCAGGCCAAGCAGGCAGAATCCGGCCAGCATCAGCGCGATGCCGTCGCCGAAGCGGCCGATCATCAGCCCATACAGGACCGGCCCCAGGGTCTGGCCGATGAAGAAATGGAAAGCATGCAGCGCCACCGCGGCCCCGCGGGCATGCGGGGTCAGCTCGGTCACCCGGGTCTGGATCGAGTTGTGAATCATATACATCCCGGTGCCCAGCAGCAGGCCCGAGCCGATGAACATCCACGCCGCCGGCGCGAACGCGAAGCCCGACAAGGCCATCAGGCACAGCACGCCGCCCAGCATGACCATCCTGGATTGCCCGATGCTGCGCAGCACCGGTTTCGCGATGGCGGCATAGGTCAGCCCGCCCAGGCCGAAAGCGGCGACGGCCAGGCCGGCCTCGGCGGTGGAGCCGATGCCGCGCGCCTGCAGCACCGGGGCGAAATAGGGGAAGCAGCCGAAGACGAGCCCGCCCTCGATCGCCACCGATACGTACAGCACCACGGCGGCGGGCATGCGCAGCAGCTGGCGGTATCGCTCTGCCGCCAGCATCGGGTCGAAGCGCTGCAATCGTTCCGTCGGAAACGACCGGCTGCCCAGGATGATTCCCACCACGGCGCCGACGGTGACGCCGCTTGCTGCCAGCATCACGCCGCGCCAGCCCAGATAGGGTTCCAGCAGCCCTGAGACCGTGCCGCCCGCGATCTGTCCGCCGATGCCGAAGGCCAGCAGCCGCGACAACGCGACCTGCCGGTCCTGCATCGGCACGGAATCGCCGATCATGGCGATCGACAGCGGCATCACGCCACCTGCGGCCAGACCGGCCAGGGCGCGCAGGGTCAGCAACGAATCGAGATTCGGCGCCAGCGAGGAGATCACCAGGATCACCGATAGGATCGACAGCGCGATGGCGATGACCCGGCGCTTGCCCAGCGCATCGCCGACCGGCCCCAGAATCGGCTGGATCAGCGCGAAGGGCAGCGCGAAGGCACTGGCCAGCAGCGCGACCCGTGCCGTCGTGCTGCCGAGGTCGTTGGCCAGGACCGACACCAGCGGGTCGGTGATGCGTGTCACAAGCGTCGCGGCGAACACGCCGAGCGCGAGCATGGCGATGATTCGCCCGAAACCAGGATTCCCCGTCATGGCGCGGACCCTGGACGGAATGTGCTGGCAGGGCAATGCACGATCGGACGTCGATGCATCGCCCCCGAGCGCGGCAGGTCAGCCCTTGGGCGCGTTCGCCTTCAGGAACATGTCGACATGACGCACCGCCAGCGGCACCAGCTCCTTCGGGTCCTTCCATGGATACAGGCTGACCTGGGAATTTGGCGCCAGGCGCGCGCTTTCCATCGCCACCGCATAGGGGTGCGCCGGCACATCATCGGGCAGCACCAGGACAGGCGTTCTGCACGCGCGGACGAAGTCGCGCGACGCGGTGAACACGAAATCCGGATTGGCGCCGTACATCCGCTTCAGGAACGCATCGATCATCGGCATGGTGATGTCGGGCCGGCGCTCGCACAAAGGCGGCCCCCAGCCGGTGATGTTATTGTTGTAGAACAGGTCCGGCATTTCCGGCCTGAACCCGCTTGGCTGCGCCAGCACGGCCGCGACGATACGCTCGGGCGCGCGTTGCAGCAGGTTCCAGATGAACGGGCCGCCGATGCAGAAGCCCATCACCAGGAACCGCTTGCAGCCCAGATGCTCCATCAGCCCGAGCTGGTCGTCGGCATAGGCGTCCCAGGGCCGCTCGATCTCCAGCGGGCCCGAGGATTGGCCGCCATTCGCGTTGCGCAGGTCCATGGTGATGCAGCGATACTGGCCGGCGAACACCTCCATCGGATCGAACGCCGAACTGCGGGTCAGGAACGACATGTTCGAGTTCAGGCCACCGCCGGGGATGATCAGCAGCGGAAAGCCAGACCCGGCTTCGTGGTAATGAATGCGGACATCGCCTCTTTCGTAGAACGGCATGGCGGTTTCTCCCCGCGCGACCCCCGGCGCGCCCGCGCCGAACTGCCGCGATGTTTCCGGATGGCTGTTGTCGCAGGAGTTGAACGCAATTCCCCGGCCAGCTCAACCTGGGCCCGGCGCGGTTTACCGGGCCGGTGTTCTCTGCCATGTCGATGGCACCCGTTTTCTGACCCGAGCGAGGATACGATGCCCGAAGCCGCCACACCCGGCCATAGTCACGACGCCATCATCATCGGTGCCGGCATCGCCGGCATGTACCAGCTATATCGCCTGCGTCGGCTCGGCCTGTCGGTGCGCGTGTTCGAAACCGGCAGCGGGGTGGGCGGGACCTGGTACTGGAACCGCTATCCCGGCGCGCGGTTCGATTCCGAAAGCTATACCTACGGGTTTTCGTTCTCGGATGAGCTGCTGCAGGAATGGGACTGGAGCGAGCATTTCGCCGCGCAGCCCGAGACCCTGCGATACCTGAACCACGTGGCCGACAAGTTCGACATGCGGCGCGACATCCAATTCAACAGCCGCGTTGCGGCCGCGCATTTCGACGAGGCGACCTCGCGCTGGGATGTGAGGCTTGACAGCGGCGAGCGTCATGACGCGCGGTTCCTGATCACCGCGATCGGCCCGCTGTCGGCCGACACGCTGCCGCGCCTGCCGGGCGTGGAGAGTTTTCGCGGGCAGTCGTTCCACACCTATCGCTGGCCGAAGCACGATGTGAACTTCGCCGGCAAGCGCGTGGCGGTGATCGGCACCGGTGCCACCGGGGTGCAGGTGATCCAGACGGTCGCCCCCGATGTTGCGCAGCTGACGGTGTTCCAGCGCACGCCGAACTGGTGCACGCCGCTGAACAACCGCCCGATCA
>CAYZKM010000418.1:0-4802 GCA_964478525.1 uncultured Bifidobacterium sp. | reverse complement strand
TTTCGCTGATGCAGAGCCCCGATGCACCTATATCGTGTGAGAAATCCGGGCTAGGGTCTCCTCGTCGTCTCCCCCTGTGAGCGAGTCGCCGATGGTCGATCTGCAAAAACTGTTGTTCGAGATGCCTGCTCAGGTCAGTGACCGGGAAGTCTTGGCGACGGCCAGGTTGAATGCGCGGGTTCGCGTCTTTGCCGGCCATGAGATCAACGAGGAAACCATCGGTCAGATCAATCGGGCGGTTGCCGACGAAATGGATCGGCTGATCGGTGACGGCGTTCTGGCAGTCAAGCCGGATTGGCTGGCGGTATTTGTGCGGCGCCGCTTGCACGTCGCGTTCGGCACTGATGCAGTGATACAACTCAGCCGTGAACTGAAAGCGATGAACCTGGGATAGTGGGCAGGGATGGTGCCTTGCCTTGCTCCGCGACAGCGTTCAGCCGCAGGAGCAACCGCGCGACCGTCGTATGCGTCCACACTGAGCCACCGCGGGGCGTCGGCACCCCACGCTCCATCAGTGCCCGTGCCAGCCCCTTGTTCGTCATGACGCCCTCTGCCCGCAGAGCCTCGATCTCGAGCGCCAGCCGGTGCGCCGTCCGTTCCGCGGCCTCCTGCCGGGCCTGGGCCGCGACACGCGCGTCCGGGCCGAAAGCCGGCCGATAACCCCGATCGCCGCCCAGCACCCGCCCACGCGCCCGCGCCGCCGCCAATGCTGCCCGGGTCCGCTCGCCGATCAGTTCCCGTTCCTTCTGCGCCATGGCGGCATAGATCCGCATCATCAGGTCGTCCGCACCCGGCATGTCAGCTGCCCGGATTGCGTATCCCTCCTCCAGCAGCCGCGACAGCGTGTGCGCCCGGCGGGTGATGCGGTCCAGCCGGGCCGCCGTCAGGACCGCACCAAGTTGCCGGCAGCGGGCGAGCGCCGCCTGGAAGCCGGGGCGGTGGTCGTCCTTGCCGGAGGCGATGTCGGAGAACTCGGCGATCAGCGTCCAACCCTGCGCCTCGGCGAAGGCGCGCACGCTGGCCCGCTGCGCCTCCAGCCCCAGCCCGCTGTGCCCCTGCTCGGCGGTCGAGACCCGGTAGAGCCCGACCGCGTAGCGGGGAGCGGTGATCCCGCCCGCTCGCATCAGCCGGCCTCCGCGATCCGATAGACGCTGTAGCTGCCCTTCGCACCCTGCTGGTTCGGGCCAACCTGGCGGATGCGTTCGAGGACGGTGACCGCGATGCCCTTCTTCTTGAGGCCGGCCAGGAAGCCGCGGACGGTGTGCTGCTGCCAGCCGGTGGCTTCCATGATCTCGGCGACGGTGGTCCCGCTCTCGCGCCGCAGGAGGGCGAGGACCCAGGCCTGCTTGGTGTCCGTCCGCGGCGCGCGTGGTGCGGCTGTGGACGCCCGTGAGGGTCGCGCGAGGGCGGTTGCGAGTGCCTCCATGGCGACAGACAGGGCGGCGTCGTCGGTGGCCCTGTAGGCCTCCAGGACGGCGCGGGCGGCCGATGCCAGAGCGCGGTCGCGGGGGATCAGCGCCCATTCTTCATCGGTCAGATCGCTCGGATAGCGCAGGCCGCGCCGTTCGTAGCGTGCTCGGTTTTCGGTCGTCAACATCCATCGACCATCGTCAACACCTTCGCGTCGGGAGAAATCACAACTGATTCAACGAACTCACATTGTTCCCGGATGGACACTAAGACAAAGGCACTCCGGACTGACAGGGCTCGTGGTCTATTTCGGTGATATTCCTTGGAAATCGTTGTCCATGGACCTTTTTGAGGCGGTTGGAATGTCTGATAGGGTCAGGTTCCGGTCACCATCTTACTGGGCGACTATACTGGACTTGCCCGTGAGACATGGGTCTGCGACTAATCATGTGACGCATGGCCCCTCGGCGTCGACAATGAATGGAGACGTTCGTGACGTTAAGCCCAGAAGACCGAAACCTCATTCGCCGCCACATGTTGAGGATAGCCGCGGGATGGCTCGTAGGAACATCAACTTTCACGGGATTGAGCATAGCTGGCGTTGTGTGGTTTTTTCGGGATCAAGCATACAAAGAAGCATTTCTTAGTGCGTTGAAGGAATTCAATGGTTATCAGATTGAAGAAATAAAGAAAACACAAGAAAAAATCATATCTATCAATGAGACAATGTCCCGCTACAAATCTCAATCAGAAGAGGCGGCCAAATCTGCAGGCATCGCAAAAGAGAATGCTATTAAGAATGCAGAACTGGTCGAAGGTATTCGCGTCCAACAATCTAACTCACAAGCACAGTTAGCCGCGAAGGTAGCTGACGAACTTATGACAAGGCATAGCGACAGGATTGTCTATGATATTACAGAAAGAGCAACGATCAGACTGCAGAATGCCGAAACATCTTTGAAAAATCTTAGAAGTTGGAAGGTGGTCACGGACAAGAGACCGTTCAACCCCAGCTGCGACTACCGTGTTTTTATGCCGCCAATATTGACCTCTTTGAAGGACTCTAGAGAGTGGCAAATAACGCCCACAATGATAGGCGAATCCCAGATGACCATCCTATTCTACGCTGGGAAAGACGCAACTGATGAAGGGCAGGGCTTCCAAGTGCTGTCGGACAGAAAAACGCGCGCACTACCCATGAGAGGGAATGCCGCCGCTGAACAGCCGGTGTGGGTGTATGAGCGTTGTGAAAATTTAAGTTTGGGAGGGCCGTAGGCCTCTTCTGTAGCTGGCGTCGTCCGAGATATTTCTATCGCGGTCACACCTTCCGAGAATTCCGGAATTTTCGTATTTCGAACTGTAGCACTGATCCCGAAGAGGTGGTCCTGGAAATTCGGACAGAGGGTTAAGCTAATCCCGGCCGATTGGAGAACGGGACGTGGGGAAGGTTACACGCAAGCGGCACAGCGCCGAGTTCGAGGCGCGGGTGGCATTGGAAGCGATCAAGGGCGAGGACACGCTGGCTGAGATTGGCGCCCGGCACGGGGTGCATCGGACGATGGTGGCGGCCTGGAAGAAGGCGGCGATCGAAGGCATGTCGTCGACATTCGCACCCCGCGCGGGGGCCGCGGACAAGGGGGCCGGCGCGGAGCTTGAGAAGCTGCACGCCAAGATCGGCCAGCTTGTGGTGGAGCGGGATTTTTTTGCGAAAGCCTCCGGCCGTTGAGCGTGGCGCGGAGGCGGGATCTGGTGGCTCCGGACCATCCCGGCCTGCCGGTGTCGCGGCAATGCGAACTGCTGAGGATCAGCCGGTCCGGCTATTATTACGAGCCGGCCGGGGACAGCCCGGCGGACCTGGCGTTGATGCGCGCGATCGACGGGCAGTTCATGGAAACGCCGTTCTACGGCTCGCGCCAGATGACCCGGCATCTCCGGCGGGCGGGACATCGGACCGGCCGCCATCGTGTGCGCCGGCTCATGCGTGCGATGGGGCTGGCCGCGGTTTACAAGCGGCCGCGGACGAGCCTTCCGCATCCGGCGCACCCGGTGTTTCCATATCTGTTGCGTGATCTGGCGATCGAGCGTCCGAACCAGGTCTGGTGCGCGGACATAACTTATACTAACCGGCACCTGGAGTGACCGTTGTTGCCCAGGGTCTTGAGGCGATAGAGCGGATGCGGTCTGGCATGGCGATCAGGGCGTTCCATGCGGCGCAGCAAGCGTCGACGATGGTGCGATAGTCGGCGTAGACGCGGTTGCTGAGAAAGTTCTGCCGCGGGAACTGCCAGACGTTCTCGACCGGGTTCAGTTCGGGAGAATAGGGCGGCAGATACAGAGCCGGACAAAATCACTTTCGAGTCAGAGCAGAGGGCGCTTGGTATTATAGGCGTCTCGCGGGTTGGCATGGTTACGGGTCCGGCGTGAACTCGTGGTTTTCTCGCATTCGGGTTTGGGTTTCTTCGTACAGCTTCGCCCAAGGCACTCGCAGGTTTCCGTTCGCGTTCGAGTAAACCGCCCGCTCCTCATTCCAAAGCTGGGCGAGGTAGTCGTCGTCTTCCGGCCATTCGCGGTTCCAGGTCTTGCGGTAACCCTCGCGCAGCTTGCGCAGCGTTTCCGTCCGGACCGTTCCCTTGGGCGTAGACATTCCCGTTGCTCCTGTACCGCCCCGGAACCGACCGGGGCTTCCTACTGCCTCGAGCCCCGCGAGCGGGGCTGTCGGCTCGGGTCGGCGGGTTGCCTAATCGGCAACGAAATGGTCGTTGAGAAGCCAGACCGCCGGGCCCGAACCTGGGCTTTCGACGTAGCGGTTCAAGTTCGCTTTCTTGTAGAAGTACTCGGCGCTGTTCCGGTTCGGTCGCCGAGCCGTAACGCGCTTGCCAGTAGGCGAAATCCGACCAATCTCGCCGGAACTTATCGGGCGGGTTGCGGCGTAATGCCAAATCTGAACCGTATCGCCGACTTTCACCTTGGCGTCCTTTCCCAAAAGCACAGCCCCGTAGCGGGGTGGGTCGTTTTCCGTAGCCAAACCTTCGCTCGGTTCCGGCTACCGGGGCAAACAAAAAATGCAGCAACTCCATGTGCTTATAGCGCAGATTTGGATACAAAGATTGCTGTTGTCCAAAACGAAACGGATGAGTGTTCCGACATAGAAGGTGTCATGTGCCACGCAGTAGCCTGGGCATGCGCTGTCGAATTCCCCATGCGTCTGCTTGTCCAGCTTGCCCTTGCAGGACGCCTCACGCACCACATCAATCGTCTCCTGCACACGATCGTCCATTAGGTAGACGGTGTCGCTCGTCGCAGTGGTGAACGCCTGATCCGTACGAAAGAGGTTGGGGTAGACGTCGTAGCGGACTGCGATGGCACGCACGCTGCTGCCCGGCTCATGGCTT
>CAYZKM010000417.1:0-4820 GCA_964478525.1 uncultured Bifidobacterium sp. | reverse complement strand
TGCAGCGCCGCGTCGTCGGTCAGCTTCTCCAGCAGCGCGGCCGGGCTGTGCCAGTCGATCCGCTGCAGTTCCAGGAAGCCGATATCGAACCAGGCGGCCAGCAGCCCGCGCAGATCGGCCTCCAGCGCCGCCAGCAGCTTGTCGTCGCCGCGCACGCGCAGCAGGAAGGCGCGCAGGTCCACCAGGAATTTGCGCCCGTCGGGGATCGAGGTGAACTGCGTCAGCAGCCGAAGCCTTGGCGGTTCCAGCACCCGCCGCAGCGCCGCTTTCGCCGTCGCCCGCTCGGCCGGGTCCCCGGCCAGGCGCACCGCGTCATAGGCGGCGGCCACCGCGTCGGGATCGGAATCGAACCCGGCCAGCAGGCGCAGGAACTCGGTGCGCCCCGCGTCATCCAGCCCGAGATAGGTCTGGGCCAGCCGAGCGGCGCGGTTGCGGGCACTGACTTCGCCGCCGCGGGCGCGCAGGCAGGCTTCCATCTGGGCCTGCAGGCTGTCATCGGCCTCGGCGCCGACGCTGGCGGCCATGTCGCGCCAGGCCGAGGTCAGGCGGCGGATGGCGCGATCCAGCAGGGTAGTCGGCATGTCGTTCATGGGGATGGTCCCGCCTTGGTCGGACCCCAGCCTAGCGTATTCCACGCGGCGTTGTCGCACTTGTTCGCATCATCGACCGCGCGTGGCAGGGCGGGCAGCAGGTCCTCGACCACCAGGGCGGGGCCGGCGTGGCGCGCGGCCTGCCCGTGCAGCCAGGCGCCGGCGCAGGCGGCGTCCCACGGGTCCATGCCCTGGGCCAGCAGCCCGCCGATCAGCCCGGCCAGCACGTCGCCGGCCCCGGCGGTGGCCAGCCAGGGCGGTGCGTTGTGGTTGATCGCGGCCCGCCCGTCGGGGCCGGCGACGATGGTGTCGGGCCCCTTCAGCAGCACCACCGCGCCGGTGCGGGCGGCGGCGGCGCGGGCGGCGGCCAGGCGGTCGGGTTCGGCGGGGCCGAAGACGCGAGCGAACTCCCCGGCATGCGGCGTCAGCACGGCACAGCCGGCCAGGGCGTCGGGGGCGGCGGCGAAGGCCGAGAACACATCGGCATCCCCCACCACCTGCCGCCCCGCCGCCAGCAGTAGCGGCAGCGCCGAGCGGGCGGCGTCGGCCCCCAGCCCCGGGCCGCACACCCAGACGCGGCGGCGGGCATCGGCCAGCAGGTCCTGGACCGAGGCCTCGGACACCAGCGCGCCGGGCGCACCCATGCGATAGATCGCGGCACTGCCCCGCGCGGCGATGGTGACCAGGCCGGCGCCGATGCGGCGGGCGGCGTCGGCGGCCAGGCGCGCCGCCCCGGTCATCTCGGCCCCGCCGATCACGGTGACGTGGCCGCGGCTGTATTTGTGCGCCTCGGTCCCCACCACCGGCAGGCGCCACAGCGCCGGGCCGTTGGCGAAGCAGCGCGGACCGATGGCCGCCAGCACGGCGGACGGCAGGCCGATATCGGCCAGCACGGTCTCGCCGCACAGATCGCGCCCCGGCTGCAGCAGGTGCCCGGGCTTCAGCCGGAAGAACGTCACCGTCAGCGCGGCGGCGGCGGCCTGGCCGCGGACCAGGCCGGTGGCGCCGTCGACGTGCCCAGCGGTGTCGACGGCGACGATCCGGCGGGCGGCACCCAGCGTGGCGGCCACCACGCCGTCGACATCGCGGGCCAGGCCGGCGCCGAACACCGCGTCCACCACCAGCGCCGCGCGCGCCGCCTCGGCCGGGGTGAACGGGGCGGACGGGCCGCGCCAGCGCCGCGCCGCGGCGGCGGCATCCGACCCCGGCCGCGGCGGGCCCAGCGCGGCCAGCGTCACCGGCCAGCCGGCCTGCTGCAGCAGCCGCGCCACCACATACCCATCGCCGCCATTGTTCCCCGGCCCCGCCAGCACCAGCGTCCGCGTCGGGGCGAACCGGCGCATCATCGCCCGCGCGACCGCGCGCCCGGCATTGTCCATCAGCACATCGCCCGGCACGCCCAGGCGCGGGGCGGCGGCATCGGCCAGGGCCATCTCGGCCGGGGTCAGCAATTCGATCGGCATGGCACATTCCATAACACGGCTTCCGGGGCCTAGGCTGGCATCCAAACAGCAGGAACCGACCGCATGACCGACCATGACCGGCTGACCCTGTACGGCAGCTTCACCTCCAGCTCCACCTACAAGCCGATGCTCTACCTCTCGCTGGCCGGGCTGGCGTTCAGCTTCCGCACGGTGAACCTGAAGTTCCACCGCCAGAAGGAACCGGAATACCTGGCGATCAACCGCTATGGCCAGGTGCCGGCGCTGCGCCATCGCGGCCTGACGATCGTGCAGTCGAACGTCATCCTGGACTACCTGGCGCGCACCACCGGGCATTTCGAGGGCCGCACCGAGCAGGATCGCTGGACGGCGCGCGAGTGGCTGTCATGGGAATCGGATGCGATCACCAACGTCGCGAAGGTGCGGCATTACCATCGGTTCCGCACCGTCGATCCGGCGGTGATGGACTATTTCGTCCCGCCCGCCCTGGCCGCGATCGGCTTCGTCGATACCGCGCTGGCGGGGCGGGACTGGCTGGTGGGCGATGGGCCGACCATCGCCGATATCGGCTGCTGGGGCCGCATGGTGTTCATGGCCGAGGGCGGGTTCGACATCGCCCGCTGGCCGAACGTGCAGGCCTGGTCGCAGCGGCTGGCGGCGCTGGCGGGCTTCGCCCTGCCCTATGACCTGACACCGAAGAAGGACCGGGAATTCGACCCGGCCTGACCCTGTCTGGCGCAACCCCGGACGCGCGGGCATAACGGCGCCCACAGACAGGAGAAGTCCATCATGCGGATTGCGGTGATCGGCGCCGGCGGCGTCGGCGGGGCGTTCGGCGCGGCGCTGGCCAAGGCCGGCGCGGACGTGACCTTCGTGGCGCGTGGGGCGCACCTGGCGGCGATCCGCCGCAACGGCCTGCGCATCGAGGGCGGGCGCGGCGAAACCGTGATCAACCCGGCCCAGGCCACCGACGACCCGGCCACCATCGGCCCGGTCGATATCGTGATGTTCTGCGTCAAGCTGTGGGACGTCGAAAGCGCGGGGCAGGCCATCCGCCCGCTGATCGGTCCCGCCACCGCGGTGATCCCGTTCCAGAACGGCATCGACGCCGCGGACCGGCTGGTGCCGATCCTGGGGCCGCAGGCGGTGATGGGCGGGGTGGCGCAGATCAGCGCGACCATCGCCGAACCCGGGGTGATCCGCCAGACCGGCACGTTCATGCGCCTGGTGTTCGGCGAGCTGGCCGGCGGGCGCAGCGCGCGCGGCGAGGCATTCCTGGCGCTGTGCAGGCAGGCCGGCTTCGACGCCACGCACAGCGACCGGATCACCACCGAGCTGTGGCAGAAATTCATCATCCTGGCGACCAACAGCGGCTTCACCGCGGCATCCCGCTCGCCATTGGGCAAGCTGCGCGACGATCCCGACATCATGCCGCTGTTCGAGGCCGCCACCGACGAGGTGATCGCCCTGGCCCGGGCGCGCGGCGTGTGGCTGCCCGACGACGCGCGCGAGAAGGCGCTGGCGTTCACCCGCGCCGCCCCGCCGGCGATGATGGCATCGATGGCGCACGACCTGCTGCGCGGCGGACGGATCGAGCTGCCCTGGCTGTCGGGCAAGGTCGTCTCGCTGGGCCGGGAACTCGGGGTGCCGACGCCGGTGCACAGCGTGCTGTACGCCGTGCTGAAGCCGCAGGCCGGCGGGCAGTAGGCGGTCGCGGCGGCGCATCGCTGCCCTTCCGCCGCCCCCCTTGCTTTTCCCGCCCCACCCCCTGACATTCCGCCCCGCTTGACAGGAGCGCGACATGGCCAAGGCAACGGTCTTCATCGACGGCGAATCCGGCACCACGGGGCTTGGCATCCGGGAGCGTCTGGGCGCGCTGCCCGCCGTCGCGCTGAAGAGCCTGTCCGCCGACCGACGCCGTGACCCCGCCGCGCGCCGCGACATCATGGCCGAGGTCGACCTGGTGGTGCTGTGCCTGCCCGACGACGCGGCCAGGGACTCCGCGGCCATGGCGGCCGGGCTGGGCAACCACGCACCCAAGGTGCTGGACGCGTCCACCGCCCATCGCGTGAACCCGGACTGGGTGTATGGCTTCGCCGAGATGGCGCCCGGCCAGGCCGAGCGGATCGCCGCGGCGCGCAATGTCGCCAATCCCGGATGCTATCCGACGGGGGCGATCGCGCTGATCCGCCCGCTGATCGATGCCGGGCTGATGGCGCCGGACCATCCGGTGACGATCAACGCCGTGTCGGGGTTTTCCGGCGGCGGCAAGTCGATGATCAGCGACCACGACACCACCCACGGCCCGGCGTTCGAGTTGTACGGCCTGAAGCTGGAACACAAGCACGTCCCGGAGGTCCAGCTGTATGGCGGGCTGGCCACGCGGCCGATCTTCGTCCCCTCGGTCGGGCATTACCGCCAGGGCATGCTGGTGTCGGTTCCGCTGCACCTGGACACGCTGCCGGGCAAGCCCACCGGGGCCGACCTGCGCGGCGTGCTGGAAGCCCGCTATGCCGGGTGCGACCTGGTGCGCGTGATGGCGGCCCAGGATGACGGCAAGCTGGAGCCCGAGGCGCTGAACCACACCGACCGGCTGGAACTGTATGTCCATGCCAACGAGAAGCACCGCCAGGCGGTGCTGGTCGCGCGGCTGGACAATCTGGGCAAGGGCGCGTCGGGGGCGGCGGTGCAGAACATCGCGCTGATGCTGGGCCTGCACCACGGCGTCGGCCCGCGCCTGGAGACCGCCGATGCCTGATTACGGCGGGATGGGTCCGGTGTTCTCGCT
>CAYZKM010000416.1:0-4848 GCA_964478525.1 uncultured Bifidobacterium sp. | reverse complement strand
TCCAGCGCGGCGCCCTGCAAAGCACGCTCGACGAGCCGGTGATCCTGGATATCGAAAGCCCCGGCGGGTCCCCGGTGCAGTCGGACCTGATCGCCACCATGATCCGGCGCGAGGCCGACCGATCCGGCGTGCGCGTGCATGCGGTGATCAGGGAGGTCGGCGCATCCGGCGGCTACTGGCTGGCCTGCGCGGCCGACGAGATCCACGCCAACCCCATGAGCATCGTCGGGTCCATCGGTGTGCGCGGCGGCGGCTTCGGCGCCCCTGCCCTGCTGCAGCGCCTGGGCATCGAGCAGCGGCTTTACACCGCCGGGCGCAACAAGGTCCGCTTCGATCCGTTCAGCCCGGAGAAGCCCGAGGACGTCGCCTTTGCGCAAGCGCTGATGGGCACGCTGCACGAGCATTTCAAGGACTGGGTGCGTGCCCGCCGCGGCGCCCGCATCAAGGCCCCCGACGACGCGATCTTCGATGGCGGCTTCATGCTGGGCACCCGCGCGCGGGAGCTGGGGCTGATCGACGGGCTGAACGACATCGATGGCCTGGTGCGCCAGATCGCCGGGCCAAAAATGACCACGCGGCGGTTCGCGCCGAAGAAGCGCGGCCTGCTGGACCGGTTGCCGCGCGCCGGGGTCGATGCCCTGCTGGACGGGATCGACGACCGGCACTGGCAATCGATCTTCCGGTAGCCGGCCCGACGGTCTAGAAGCATGATCCCGCTGAGCGGAATCGTGGCAGCGGGTGAATCATGCGATCAAACAATAAGATAGCGCGCGCTAACCGTTTACGGTCAGCCGGAAAGCGCGCTAGCCTGCGGGCCATACGTCCAGGAGCAAGACAACCATGCGCGCGGCCATTTTCCGCAACGGCGATTTCGTGGTCGACACGGTGGCAGACCCCACGCCGGCGGCCGGGCAGGTGCTGGTGAAGACGCTGTGCTGCGGCATATGCGGCACCGACCTGCATACCGCGAAATTCACCGACCAGTTCGTGGAACGGTCGAAGAAGACCGCCGGGCGCTGGACGATGGACCC
This sequence comes from uncultured Bifidobacterium sp., assembly GCA_964478525.1. Taxonomy (GTDB): domain Bacteria; phylum Pseudomonadota; class Alphaproteobacteria; order Acetobacterales; family Acetobacteraceae; genus Rhodopila. The sequence continues at coordinate 3,817 of CAYZKM010000416.1, read as the reverse complement.
GGCTCGTGACCTGGTGTTCGGCCATGAATTCTGCTGCGAGGTGGTCGAGCACGGCCCCGGCACCACCAGGGCGCTGAAGCCCGGCACGCTGGTCTGCTCCATGCCGCTGACACTGGACGGCAACACGGTGCATGGCATCGGCTACAACAACGACATCCCCGGCGGGTTCGCCCAGTACATGCCGCTGGCGGAACGGATGCTGCTGCCGGTGCCGAACGGGCTGCCGGCTGACAAGGCGGCGCTGACCGAGCCGATCGCGGTGGGCTGGCACGCGGTGCAGAGCGCCCGCATTGGCACCGACGACGTGCCCCTGGTGATCGGCTGCGGCCCGGTCGGGCTGTCGGTGATCGCGGCTTTGAAGATCAAGGGGGTGCATCCGATCATCGCCGCCGACTATTCACCCGGGCGCCGTCGCCTGGCCGAGGCGATGGGCGCCGACATCGTGATCGATCCGGCGCAGACCTCGCCCTACGAGACATGGGGCCAGCAGGCGACACCCGCGGGCTATGACGCCAGCCGCTATGCGCAATTGTTCGGGCTGGGGCCGAAGCTGCGTCCGGCGGTGATCTTCGAATGCGTCGGCGTGCCGGGCGTGATCCAGCAGATCATCGACGGCGCGCCTGCCGGTGCGCGGATCGTCGTTGTCGGCGTCTGCATGGAATCCGATCGGATCGAACCGTTCTTCGGCATCCTCAAGCAGGTGAACATCCAGTTCGTGCTGGCCTACACCGCGCTGGAATTCGCCGAAAGCCTGCATCACATCGCCGAAGGCAAGGTCGATGTCTCGCCGCTGATCACCGGCACGGTCGGGCTGGACGGGGTGAAGGCGGCGTTCACCGACCTGGCCAACCCCGAGAAGCACGCGAAGATCCTGGTGGATCCCTGGAAATAAGGGACCGGTGGGCGGGCCGCTAGCGGCTGACCCGCAGCAGCGGCAGCGGGGCCAGCAGCGCACGCTCGTCGCCGCGGAAATCGTTCACCACCCGGGGCTTCGCGTCGAACACCATCGTCGCTCGTTCCGGCACGCGGAAGGGCGGCCAGGACGGCAGCGACGGCACCGCGGGATTGCCGGTGCGGGCGAAGGCGAGCCAGGCCGCGCTCATGTGGTCGGCAAGGACCTGGGCGTCGGCGCCGGTGCCGACCATGGATTCGGAGCGGGCCACGTTGTCGAACACGAAGGCCAGGTCGAGCGAATGGGGGGAACGCCATTTGCCGCCCTCGACCGGGGTGGTCCAGTCCAGCTCGTACAGCCACACCGGCGCATTGCCCTGCCCAGCCGCCTGCGCCGCCTTCCGCTCGGCCTGCAGCCAGGCCTGCTGGCGCACGCGGCGGTCGGTGGTGATGGCGAAGAACAGGTCCGATGCCGAGGCGTCGGGCATGATCTTGCGGAACCCGGCGACGACGCGGTCGATCTCGCGATCCGGCACCCAGGGCTGCAGCTTGCCGCGCAGGGCGGCGGCATCCAGCATGAAGGTGGACGGATCGTTGGCGCCGATCAGGGCAGTGGTCTCGGTCCGCGTCGTGCCGACCAGCAGCGGGACGGTCGCCGACACGGGTGGCGCGTCGGGCGCCCAGGGCTGGCGCGGCAGGGCCTGGCCGTCAACCACGGGGCTGAAATTCGGCCGGTTCGCCGGTGCGTTCATCACCTTGTTCAGCGCGGCCAGGATGCGGTCCATCGTGATGGTGCGCAGCTTGGGGATGTCGGCCGGCTTCATGTCCAGCGCGGCCAGCAGCGTGGCGGCGTGCTTCGTAGCTTCCTCGGGCGACAGTGCCTCGATATGCGATCCGGACTGGACGATGGCGCGATGAAACAGCCCGCGCGCCTGCGGCATCGCCATCAGCGTGCTGACCTTGGCCGCCCCGCCCGACTGGCCGAAGATGGTGATGTTGGCGGGATCGCCGCCGAACTCGGCGACGTTGGCGTGCACCCAGCGCAGCGCGGCGACCAGGTCCAGGATGCCGGCGTTGCCGGCCTCGGCGAATTCCCCACCGCCAAGCTGGGTCAGGTACAGATGGCCGAAGGCGTTCAGCCGGTGGTTCAGGGTAATGACCACCACGTCGCCCTTGCGGGCCAGGCGGGTGCCGTCGAAGACGTTGCGCGATCCGGACAGCGAGGCGAACCCGCCGCCATGGAACCAGACCATGACCGGGCGCTTGCGCTGGTCGCGCAGGCCGGGGGTCCAGACATTCAGGACCAGGCAGTCCTCGCCCATGTCCTTTTCATAGGTCCATGACGCGGTGATGGCCGCGCGTTCCCGCGCGATCAGTTGCGGGCTCATGGGGCCATAGGCCAGGGCGTCGCGCACCCCGGTCCAGGACGGGGCTGGACGCGGGGCGCGGAAGCGGTTGTTGGCGTCGGTGGGCGCGGCGTAGGGCACACCCTTGAAGATGCGGACGCCGTCGCTGATCACGCCGCGGATCTTGCCGCGATGGGTGGTGGCGACGACGGACGTGCCCTCGGTGGGCTTGCCGGGCGCGGCGAGCGCCGGGGCGGCCAGGCCGAGCGTGGCCGAACCGATCAGGGCGCGCCGGCCCAGCATAGCGTCAGCCGCGGCCGATGAACGGCATCTTCGTCGCCATGATGGTGACGAACTGCACGTTCGATTCCAGCGGCAGGTTGGCCATGAATGCCACCTGCTGGCCGACATGGTCGACATCCATGCGCGGCTCGACCGCCATCTGGCCATAGGGCTGCATCTGCCCGTTGACGGACCGCGCGGTCATCGGCGTGGCGGCGTTGCCGATGTCGATCTGGCCCGAGCAGATGTCGAATTCCCGCCCGTCCAGCGCGATCGAGCGGGTCAGGCCGGTGACGCCGTGCTTGGTCGAGGTGTAGGCGACCGAGCCCGGGCGCGGCACATGGGCCGAGATCGAGCCGTTGTTGATGATGCGCCCGCCGCGCGGGGTCTGGTCGCGCATGATGCGGAACGCCTGGTTGGCGCACTGGAACATCGCGTCCAGGTTCACCGACACCACGCGGCGCCACATGTCCCAGGTCATGTCGCCGAAATTGGTCGACGGTACGTTGCCGCCGGCATTGTTGAACAACATGTCGACGCGCCCGAACGTGTCCTTGAGCCGGGCGAAGGCCGCGACGACCTGGTCGGGGTCCGCCACGTCGGTCGGCACCGCCAGCGTCTTGCCGCCCACGGCGAGGCCCGCGGTTTCCTCCAGCGCGTCCTTGCGGCGGCCAAGCAGCGCGACGGACCAGCCGTCCTTGCACAGTGCCAGGGCCGAGGCCCGTCCGATGCCGCTGCCCGCGCCCGTGATTACCGCGATACGGTCCGCCATGTTCCTGTTCCTCCCGCAGATGGGTGTTTCCTGTATCATTCTGGACTTCCGCCGCCGCGCGGGAAAGTGGCGATCGGCATGACGGCGGGCTGACGGGGGCTGCGAAGCGTCCTTGCATCGGAGGGTTCGCGCCGCTATACCCCCGCCCCTGTCAGCGAGTCCGGGCCTGGAATGGGCATGCCCGGCCGCGACCGCGCCCGTCTTCGGTCAAGCGACCGGCCTGGCGGGCATGCAGCTGAGAAGGAGACCAAAATGCCCAAGATGAAGACCAAGTCGTCGGTCAAGAAGCGGTTCAAGATCACCGCGACCGGCAAGGTGCTCGCCGGGCCCGGCAAGAAGCGCCACAATCTCTCGGCGCGCAGCCAGAAGGCGAAGCGGACCAACCGAGGCAGCCAGACCCTGACCCACGCCGACGGGCTGACCGTCAAGCAGTGGGCCCCGTACGGCATCGGTTGAGGGAGTAGCACAGCATGGCACGCGTCAAGCGGGGTACGACCACCCACGCCCGCCACAAGAAGGTCCTTGA